>CANJNY010000086.1 GCA_947475715.1 Prolixibacteraceae bacterium | reverse complement strand
TTAAGATTTATTCAGAAGGGAAGGAGATTTTAAAGAATGAGATCGAGTTTCCGACCTTTAATAATGTCGATGCCAATTTGGCCAAAGTACAAATCTGGAGACAAAAAAACAGACTCCGGATGTATGTTAATGGTTTGAAAATTTGGGATATACCCAATGCATTTCAGAATATAAACTACAATAGTATTATTTTCTTTATCAATGATTATAAAACTCCTGCAGATAAATATTTCATTTCAAATTTGCGATTAGCCGAATCCGGAGCTGACGCCAGGCATCAACTGATTGAGACTGGAACTTTCTCGACTACCGAGATTTTATTTGATGTCAATAAGGCCACGATCAAAAGTTCAAGTATGGCCGTATTAACTGATTTGGGGAAGGCACTTCAGGAAAATCCGGAAGTAAAAATCAGTATCACGGGTCATACTGATAGTGATGGCAGCGAAACTGCCAACCAAATATTATCAGAACAGCGGGCTGAGAGTGTTAAGAGTTATCTGTCTTTAAATTTCGGTATTGATAAGGCGAGAATGATAACCCTGGGGAAAGGAGAATCAGAACCGGTGAGTGATAATTCATCCGAAGAAGGTAAAATAAAAAACAGAAGGGTGGAATTCAAAGTTCTCAAATAACGATATCCTATTAAATATTTGCAGATCATCATACATTAAAATCGATATCATTCTCCATTAAATATTTTGCAATAAAAAACAGACGCATTAACAATGGTTTAAATATTTAAAAAAATCATTATTTTTTCCACTATTTAGGATTAAATGGCATATATTTGCATGCTATTTTTAATGGTTCTAAATAAGAATAACGTGCGGCTTTCAGAAGTTGAAGAAAATAAACAGGTTGTCATAACTAAGGTGCTGGGTCATGGCTCATTTCGTCGCCGAATCTCGGAAATGGGATTTGTTGCAGGAAAAGAAGTGAAAGTACTGAAAAATGCCCCGCTATATGATCCGGTTGAATATCAGCTTCTTGGGTATAATGTTTCGCTTCGACGTGCCGAAGCGGACCTCATTGAGGTGATTACCATTGAAGAGGCCATGAATAATGTACCCCCAAGTTTTGAAGGGACAATTGACATGGAAGAGCTCAAGAGGTCAGCCTATGAGAAGGGGAAGACGATCCAGGTGGCCTTAGTCGGAAACCCTAACTGTGGCAAGACAACCCTCTTTAACCGCGTAACCAATTCAAAAGAGCATGTTGGAAATTATACCGGGGTAACCGTTGATTCCAAAATGGCATCCTTCCAGCACAAAGGTTATACATTTAATCTGGTCGATCTTCCAGGAACCTATTCATTGACCTCATTCTCGCCCGAAGAGCTATTTACCCGAAACTATATTATCGATGAGACACCGGATATCGTTTTGAATGTAATCGATTCCTCAAATCTCGAGCGGAATATGTTTCTGACCACCCAGTTGATTGATATGGATATCAAAGTGGTGGTTGCCATGAATATGTACGACGACCTTAAAACCAGCGGTGCCAAACTCGATCGCAAAAACCTGGGCAAGCTGCTTGGAATACCAATTATTCCCACCACTGCAAGTAAAGGGGAGGGGTTGGACCAATTATTTGATGAAATTATTGAGGTTTACGAGGAACGGAATCCTGTGGTACGCCATATTCATATTAATTACGGAGAGGATCTTGAACAATCGATCAAGGCAATCCGTAAAGAGATAAAAAAAGATAAACCCATAACCGCCAGATTGTCGTCGAGGTATTTGGCGATACGGCTTTTGGATAAGGATCCGGCCGCACTCGAAGCGCTTCAGTCATCCTCGAATTATATCCGTATTAATGAGGTTATTAAAAGTGAAATTGCCCGTCTGAAATCAAGATGGAATGAAGAGAGTTCACACCTGATAACCAATGCTAAATTCGGATTTATTTCGGGTGCCCTTCGTGAGACTTTTGTACCGGGTGTGCAATGGAGATATGCGATTACGGGTAAGATTGACAGGCTGGTCACCCATCGTATTTTAGGTTATCCGATCTTTCTGCTTTTCATGTTCCTCACATTCTTTGCTACATTCCAATTGGGTGGTTATCCAATGGCCTGGATCAACACCGGGGTCGCCATGGTTGGCAGTCTGATTAAGGAATCTATGCCTGCGGGAATGCTGAAAGATCTGCTTACTGACGGAATTATAAATGGTCTGGGCAGTATTATTGTTTTTCTTCCCAATATTTTGATTTTATTCTTCTTCACTTCACTGATGGAGGATACCGGATACATGGCGCGCGCTGCCTTTATTATGGATAAGCTTATGCATAAGATCGGTTTACATGGTCGTTCATTTATCCCAATGGTGATGGGTTTTGGATGTAACGTTCCTGCCATTATGGCTACCCGTACAATCCGAAACCGCGGCGACAGGCTGCTTACCATGCTGATTATCCCCTTTATGTCGTGCTCGGCCCGGTTACCGGTCTATATTGTATTGATTTCAGCATTTTTTCCGCTTTATCCGGCACTTATTCTTACAGGGTTATACCTGTTTGGGATCACAATGGCAATTGTGATGGCCAAAATATTAAACCGTACACTTTTCCGTCGTAAGGATACCCCGTTTGTTATGGAGCTTCCACCTTACCGAATGCCGGTATTACGAAATACGCTGGTTCACATGTGGGATAAGGCGAGTCAATATCTTAAGAAAATTGGGGGGACGATTCTTGTGGCAGTAATTATCATCTGGGCATTGGAATATTTCCCAAGAAGCACCTCCGATCAAAACCATTTGCCAGATACAGCAGGTCCTCAGACTTCACATACGATGCTCCCTGTTCAGTCTCAGATTGAAAATTCCTACCTGGGAACGCTGGGACATGTAATTGAGCCGGTAATTGCTCCTCTTGGATTTGACTGGCGCATGGGAATTTGTCTGATTGCCGGAATCCCAGCCAAAGAGATTGTCGTAAGTACAATGGGGGTCTTGTATGAATCAGGAAAGGATGTTCAGCAATCGAAAGACCTATTGCCTGAAATTCTCAAGTCAGAAGTGTACTATATTGGGCCTAAAGCCGGAGAGAAGGTCTTTAATCAGGCAGTGGCGCTCTCTTTTCTTGTATTTGTACTCCTCTATTTCCCTTGTATTGCGGTGATTGCTACCATAAAACGGGAATCGGGAAGCTGGAAATGGGCGATGTTTACCGTTTTATATACCACGGGATTTGCCTGGATTTTCTCATTTATTACCTACAGGATCGTCCTGTTGTTTATTTAGTTTGAATTTTTGTTTTTAATTTTATTATAACTCTAAGATATGCAAGAAATTATAACTTGGATTTTGGTTTTAGTCGCCTTCTCGATTATGGGTTATAAGGCGATACAGTCGCTTAAATCATTTAAGAAAGTCACCAGTAGCTGTAACGGATGTGGTGGTGGATGCTGCGGATGCCCGGTGGCGCCCGGTAACCGAAAAGTCGCAAAGAGATAATTCTCAAAAAAACTTTGTAACTTCGAATTAAATTTGTTGGTTATGAAGACGCTTTTTTTGATGCTGATTTTATTTCTCTTCGTGCCCGTTATTCAAATATTTGCGCAGGAGAAACAGGTTATCGTTCCTTATACCTTTGCTGATCGTGACCGCAGCATACGAACTGAAGCAAAGATTGAGACTCTGGAAGCAAAGATGAATGTAAAGTTCGAAGCAGTCAATGCCCGGATTGATTACCTTTTTTGGCTTCAGGGGGTAATTGTTGCATTAATTTTATTCATGCTTGGATATATGATCTGGGACCGAAGGACCGCACTTCAGCCGGCATTGGACAAGGCAAGGTGAGGCTGATGCAAAAACCACAAGCTTAATCCGTTCGCTTCGGGAATATTCAAAAAAGCACCCTGATCTTGCCGAGATCCTGAAAACTCATGGGATATTATAACCTCTACCTATTTCTATTAATTTCTACCTATTTCTTTTTATTCCCTTTATTTCAATTGCAACTCCAGAATCTTGGCAATATCTTCCAACGTCACATCACCCCGTTCTCCGAATGCCTTAATTCCCCGCTTTTCAAAACGATCAATCACTTTGGGGATAATTTCAGCCCCGATTCCATAGTCTGAAAATTTAGTTTTGATGCCCAACGACTCAAAGAAATTGACCGTTTTGGCAATGATTGCATCGATCTTTTCATCCGTTGTTCCTTCGGTGATATTCCATATCCGCTCGCCATATTGGAGCATTTTGGCCTCCTTATTTTTCTGTTTTACGCGCATCACGCCGGGAAGTACTAAGCAAAGGGTTCGGCCATGATCGATCCCATGTAAGGCCGTAATTTCGTGACCAATCATATGTGTGGCCCAATCCTGGGGAACGCCAACACCAATAATTCCATTTAAAGCCATGGTGGCGGCCCACATTAAATTTGCAGCAGCATCGTAATCTGTACGATTAGCCATTACCTTTGGACCCTCTTCAACAAGGGTTATAAGCAGTGATTCTGCAAACCTGTCCTGAATCGGAGCATTTACCGGATAGGTTAAGTATTGTTCCAGCGTGTGGATAAAGGCATCGACGATACCATTGGCAACCTGGATCTGCGGTAAAGAAAAAACTACTTCAGGATCGAGGATCGAGAAGCGAGGCAGCACCTTTTCGGATGAGAAGGCGAGTTTCTCTTTTGTTTCCCGGCGGGTAATAACGGCGCCCCCATTCATTTCAGAACCTGTGGCCGGGAGGGTTAGTACGGTCCCTATTGGGATCGCATGAGTAACCTTAACTACATTTCTGCGGGACAATATTTCCCAGGGATCCGACCCTTCCCAGAGGGCAGCGGCTGCCATAAATTTAGTTCCATCCAGAACAGAGCCACCCCCGACGGCAAGGAGGAAATCGATCTCATTTGCTTTAATCAATTCAACTCCAATCATTAATATTTCGTAATAAGGATTGGCTTCAATTCCGCCAAATTCGATCACATTAAACCCTCTTAAAGCTGCAATGACCTGGTCGTAAATCCCGTTCTTTTTGATGCTGCCCCCACCATAGGTAAGGAGGATTTTTGCATTTTGGGGGATCATTCCGGTAAGTTCAGCGATTTTCCCTTTACCAAAACTGATTCGTACCGGATTATAAAATCCAAAATTCTTCATGTGTAATTTATATTTTTTTTAAGCTAAATCCCTGATATCATGATGGGTGTATTGAGGTGTCAGTTCCCTAATGTGGCAACCATTACTGCCTTAATGGTATGCATTCGGTTTTCCGCCTGATCGAAAACGATAGATGCCTTACTTTCAAAAACCTCATCGGTAACCTCCATACCATCCATTGCGAATTTCTGAAAAATTTCCTCTCCAATTTTAGTATCCCGGTTGTGATAGGCGGGGAGACAATGGAGGAATTTTACCTGGGGATTCCCGGTGAGATCCATCAATTCTTTATTCACCTGGTACGGTTTGAGCAGTCTAATACGCTCTTCCCATACCGAATCGGGTTCGCCCATCGAAACCCACACATCGGTATAGAGGAAGTCGCAATCCTTTACCGCCGTGGCAAGGTCATCTGTTATTGTAATTTTCGCGCCGGACACGACTGCAATTTTTCTGCAGATTTCCTGTAATTGCTCAGCCGGCTGATATATTTTTGGAGCTGCAGCCCGAAAATCCATCCCCATTTTCGCAGCCCCTACCATCAGCGAATTGCCCATATTATTTCTGGCATCCCCCAGGTAGGCAAATTTTATTTCCGAGAGTGGCTTGTCAGAATGTTCACGCATGGTGAGCAAATCGGCCAGGATTTGTGTCGGATGAAATTCGTTGGTCAATCCGTTCCACACCGGCACACCGGCGTAAAGAGCCAATTCCTCGACGATTGATTGTCCATATCCGCGATACTGGATTCCATCATACATCCGGCCCAGAACACGTGCGGTATCCTTCATCGACTCTTTGACGCCAATCTGAGAGCCGGTAGGTCCCAGGTAGGTGACGTGCGCCCCCTGATCATGGGCCGCGACCTCGAAGGCACAGCGTGTACGGGTAGACGCTTTTTCAAAAATCAGAGCAATATTGCGTCCCACAAGCCTTTGCTCTTCGGTTCCGGATGACTTTGCCCATTTTAGCTCGGCTGCAAGATCGAGTAAGTAATTAATTTCCGACTCAGAGAAATCGAGTAGCTTTATAAAATGCCTGGTGTGCAGGTTAATAGACATAATTTCAGATATATAGATTAAACTTATTCATAGTTTTAATATGAGAACAAAGCAACAAAATTTTAGCAGAACGGCTATCCAATATTTCTTGAAATCACGAATTAATTTTTATTACATTCCGTATTTCATGGTTATTTTTGATCCGAATGATTTGTCTTCCAGTTTAGAGGCTTCGGTAATGATACTTTTTTCACCTCCATTTTTGATAAATGCGAGTGCTGCAGCTATTTTGGGCGCCATCGATCCCTCTCCAAAGATGCCTGACTCAAGATATTTCAGGGTATCGTTATAATCAAGAAATTCAAGTTTCTCCTGGGTGGGGAGTCCGAAATCGTTATAAATAAATGCAACATCAGTTAAGATATAAAATTCATTGGCTCCGACGCTGTTTGCAAGGAGTGCTGAGGCGTGGTCCTTATCGATAACAGCATCGATCGTTCTGATCTCATTATTTTTATCATAATAAACGGGTATTCCGCCCCCGCCGCAGGTTATAATGATATTTCCCTGACGGGCCAGAGCGCTGATCAGTTCAAGATTTAAGATCTCCTTTGGAGCAGGTGAAGGGACAACTCGTCTCCATCCATTCCCCCCCGTTTTACTGAGTTTGAAAACCCAGCCCTTGTCTTTTGTCAGTTGCTGAGCCTGAGCCTCGGTGTAATACATTCCAATTCGTTTGATCGGGTTATTAAAGGCGATATCCCTGGCATCAACTTCAACCATACTAACGATTGTAATCACATTTCTTTTAATTCCGTGACGGATAAGAATATTTCGGAAAATACGTTCAATCATATAACCAATTCCACCCTGAGAATCTGCCACGCAGATGTCAAGCGGCATGGGGGAAATTCCGTAAATCTGTTCGCCGGCATCATTGCGCATCAGGATGTTCCCAACCTGGGGTCCGTTGCCGTGTGTGACGATTAAATCATATCCATCCTTGAGGAGAAAGATCAGATTTTCAAGAGTTTCAGCGGTATGTTTTTCCTGCTCTTCGATCGTCCCTTTTTCGTTATCCCGAAGTAGGGCATTTCCTCCAAGTGCTACAACGGCCAGTTTATTCGCCATGGAACCGGTTTTTTTATATCTGTTAAATGTCGGTTTAAAGTAACAAACTATCAAACAACAGGATGCTGCCTTTTATCATATTTTGAAGATTAGGATAATTTGTTGAGGTGTGTTCAGGTTTCCAGGGCTGCACCTCCGGGTGTGTTTACAGTTTTAGTCTATATTTATTGCCTTTTCCCTTTTTTGGTTAAATTTGCACCGGAATTTGAACCGCTTTAATTTATAGATTTCGCAACGATGGCTCGCAGCAAGAATGAAAAACCAGGTACAACTTCGACTAAGAAGAGTGGAAGTGGCGGTCGTTTAGCAAAACTAAGCACCTTGGAGAAAATAGGAGGGATCCTGGCTATCATATTTATTTTCATCTCGTTCTACTTTCTGATCTCATTTACCTCATTTTTGATTACAGGAGGAGCTGACATTAGTCTTCTGGATATCTCCTTCAAGGAGCTTTTCTCAAATCCCGATATCAAAATGCAAAATGCCGGGGGACGATGGGGTGCCTTGGTGGCAAACCTGTTCATTAATAAAGGATTTGGGATAGCCTCATTCGGTTTTATTTACCTGTTTATTATTCTTGCGTTGAGGATGGCCAAAATTGGCAAATTCCCGATGCGAAGAAATCTGGCTTATACTTTGTTTCTGATTATCTGGTTCTCCGTTGCCGCAGGTTATTTTTTCTCATCGCTCTATGAAAAATCGCATATCCTCCCTGGCGGTCATTATGGGTTTCATATCAGTCAATTATTAAATCTTACAATAGGTAAAGTTGGGACTTTCTTCCTTATTCTGGGTTCGATGATGATTTGCCTGATCATCGCCTTTGAGGAGGCGTGGCCAATAATAAAACATGGAATAACTTATAAACGGGTAAAGAAGGAGGCTTCAGGTGGTGAGCAAATTCAGGAAGAGGATATCTTCGCAATTCCTCAGCCACCGCTTATTGAGACTCAGGAGCGCTCATTCGCTAAGGTGGCTGTTGGAAATAAAGTTGAGATTGTGTATGCCGGCTCACCCGAAAAGGAGACCCTTGAGATTGAGCGTGAAGAGATTCACCGGGAAGAAACTGTTCCGTTTGTGTCTCAGCCGCTCTACGTCCCTGCACCTCGCAAGAGTGATGAAGAGGATGGCCTCTATGAAGGTGCCGATGCGGAGATGCCCGATTTTGATCCTACCCTTGATTTGGCAAGGTATAAGTTCCCCCCCATCGAATTGCTTGAAGAGCGCTCATCGGGGAATCCTCAGGTTTCAAATGAAGAGCTGATCGAAAATAAAAATAAGATCCTTCAGACGCTGAAGAATTATAATATTGAAATTGTAAAAATCAAGGCTACAACAGGGCCTACAATCACCCTTTATGAGATTGTTCCTGCCCCGGGAGTCCGGATTTCGAAGATCAAAAATCTTGAGGATGATATCGCTCTGAGTCTTGCCGCTTTGGGAATCCGCATCATTGCTCCGATTCCGGGAAAGGGGACCGTCGGGATTGAAGTTCCGAACAGCAAGCCGGAGATCGTTTCAATGCGTTCGCTGATCGCCTCGAAAGTGTTTCAGGAGAGTGATTATGAGCTTCCCCTTGCCTTGGGAAAGACTATCTCGAATGAGACGTTTGTCGTTGACCTGACCAAAATGCCACATATTCTGGTTGCGGGAGCTACAGGACAGGGGAAATCGGTGGGTCTGAATGCAATCATATCTTCATTACTTTATAAAAAACACCCTGCCCAGCTTAAATTTGTCTTTATCGATCCAAAGAAAGTTGAGTTAAACCTCTATTCGATTATCGAAAAACACTTTCTTGCAAAAATGGAAGGGGAGACAGATCCGATTATAACTGATGTTCAGCGGGTTAAAAATACACTCAACTCGCTGAATCATGAGATGGATATGCGGTACGATCTTTTAAAGAAGGCGCATGCCCGAAATATCAAAGAGTATAACGAAAAGTTTATTTCCAGAAGGCTTAATCCACTAAAGGGGCACCGTTATCAGCCTTATATTGTTGTAGTTATTGATGAATTCGCAGATCTTATTATGACTGCAGGAAAGGAGATTGAATTGCCCATTGCCCGGATTGCACAGCTCGCCAGGGCGGTTGGAATCCATATGGTGATCGCGACACAACGTCCGTCGATAAATATTATTACAGGGGTTATTAAAGCAAATTTCCCTGCACGAATAGCCTTTAAAGTTGCTTCGATGGTCGATTCCCGTACGATCCTTGATACTCCCGGTGCAAATCAGCTTATCGGAAAGGGGGACATGCTTGTCTCGACAGGTAATTCACTGATCAGGGTTCAATGTGCTTTTGTTGATACTCCTGAAGTAGAGTCTATTGCAAAATATATCAGCCAGCAGCCATCCTATCCAAGCGCCTATCTGTTGCCTGAATGTCATGATGAGGGTAGCGGAGAATCGGATATGGTGGACCTTAAAAACCGGGATGAATTTTTTGACGACGCTGCACGTATCGTTGTGATGAACCAGACCGGATCAACTTCCGCCATTCAACGTAAATTCTCGATCGGATACAACCGTGCAGGGCGAATCATGGACCAGCTGGAGGCTGCCGGAATCGTGGGACAAAATGAGGGGAGTAAGGCTCGTCAGGTTTTATTACAGGACGAGTATGCTTTGGAACAATTATTGCGGGGCTTGGGGCAATAGCACAAATTTGAAATTTCAAAAGATGAAACGAGCATGTTCGTTAAACACAAACAAGGATGAATAGCTCACATGCGAGTTCCATCCCACAAATAAACAACAAATTATATTCGGATGAAACTTATTTCATTATTCACAATTTTAATTTTAGTTACCGGGTCACTCTTCGCGCAGCAGGATGCAAAAGCTAAAGAGGTTCTGGATAAACTTTCACAAACCAGCAAGAGCTATAAAACAATTCAGATTGATTTCTCATTTACCCTGGAGAATAAATCGGGAAGTGTTACCGAAACCAATGAGGGTAGTGTAGCTTTAAAAGGGAAAAGTTACAGGTTGCACATGCCTGCAATGGGAATGGAAGTCTATTCTGACGGAGCCGTTACATGGAGCTATCTGACACAATCCAATGAAGTTAATATTTCCACGGTGGATCCTGAAAGCGAGGCATCCCTTAATCCTGCCAATATTTTCACCATTTACGAAAAGGGATTCAATTTCACCTATGTAGGGGAAGAGACCGTCGCTGGAAAAGCTGCTTTTGTGATCGATCTCTTTCCGGTGGATAAGGCAAAAGAGTTTACAAAGGTTCGGCTTAGTGTGGATAAGGCAAAATATCAGATTCTTATGGCAAAGACGTTTAACAAGGATGGGAACGCCTACACCCTGGCCATGAAAAATATGAAAACTGATCAGAATCTGACTCCGGATTATTTTAAGTTTGATCCGGCAAAATATCCCAAAGTTGAGATTAATGATATGAGATAAGGAGACTGGCGGCTGGCGACTGACAGCTGGCAGATTACATATTTTTTTGCTTTAGCTCAATTGCATTGGGATTTTAACACCTGAAAAATAATCCGCTCAGTTCCGGACCCAATATCCAGCCGCCGAATATCAACAGATTCGATATTAGTTAATCCACATAATTTCAGAGGCGTAATTGCCCGTAATATCCCTGACTTCAATCCCCTTGGACATGAGTTCTGATCCCCACATTTTTTTAATTCATAAATTACGGGTCGATTATTCGAAATTCCAACTGTCAGACGGGTATCTTTGGTATGGATTTGCCAGTTTTGTTTCGGAATCCGATTTCCGGCTAAAGCGATTTGAGAAATGGCAAAAACGATTACAATAAGATATTTTTTCTTCATAAAAGCAGTTGTGATAGCTGGAGAAAAATATTTAAATAAAAAATATATTGTCTTTTACAGGATCTCTTAATTAACATATATTTTGCAAAAGAGGCTATCTTATTTCAAAATGGATCGAGCCTTTTTTTGCAAAATCAGATCTGATCTGCTAATTGTTTTTCACTAAACAAGCAATGACAAATTATTTTCTCATCAAACCAGGTCAGTTTTTATCTGTGCCCTTGTCTGTAATATTTATTCTGCATCGTATAGGCAAAGCCAAATGTTGCTACACCGGCTCCCGTTTTATTCTTGCCGTTTGCACTCCCTTTTTGAATTGCTAAGAATCCATAATTTCCACCTCCCTCAACGAAGAAAGAGTATTGCTTTGTGAGATTATACGAAATGCCAACAAACCCGTTAATGCCAGCATTGAACTTATATAAATCGCTTTTGATACTCGTATTGGCATTAAAATCTATCGGTTGAGGGCTAAGCTGGGTATAGGTTGGATTATTTGCATTACCCGGATTTAGCATTGAGATAGTGCTTGATCCGCTGGTTACCTGATGAGCATTCAACAGATATCCGGCAAAGGGTCCGACAGCTGCGTAGACCTTAATGGGACTGTTTTTGCTGATTTTCCAGGTGTACCTTGCCAATACCGGAAGTAAGATGTAATTTATTTTAGCTTCACTTCTAAAATTTGCATAAAGGTATTGTGGTACAGTACCTGGGAATTGAGAACTCAATTCTATGGGAGTTGGAAATGCCTGGAATTTATTCTTTAACCCACCCTGAGAGGAATATTCGAGTCCAACGGTGACTGAAAATTTTTTGGTCACATGATATTCTCCGTAAGCTCCGCCGTCAGCTGCAAATCGCGAAGAGTATCCGGTATTTAAGGGGTTGTCGGAGCTCCCTCCTGTAAGATTGGGAATACTGAATCCCCCCTTTACTCCAATTGTAATTTTCTGGGCAAAACCGTTATTGCAAAGCAAAAGCAGTACTGCAAATGTTAATTGAAGTATTCGTTTTTTCATTTTCATTAGTTAATTAGTTAAATAACTTAGAACCAATAATTTTCATTGAGGATTCGTCTTGGGTGTTCGGGATTGTCATATTACAACTACTTTGATTCTCAAATATATGAAATTATTTAATCAAAATAATAATTTTCTAAATTTCGCTTGTATTATGTTTGCTATTTATTTTATCATTGGTCATTCGGGCCACCGAAGCTATTTCGATAAAAGAGGTCCCTCCACCGACGCCGAAATTTCCGCCAACATAAACTACGGTATCGTTTTCTGTAATTTTTCCGCGTGCTTTCAGGTCAAGCAGTGATGATTCCACCAGTTTATGTTTATTTTTTTTGGAGACAATCAGGCTTGAATGAACTCCATAGGATAGTGCAAGCTCGCGCATTACGCGGCCACTGTGGCATTTGGCATAAACCGGTTTGGGGCTTCTGAATGCGGAGATGTACCTGGCAATTTTACCAGTCAGGGTGTCGGTAACAATCGCGACAACCTTTATTTCATTTGCTGCCAATACTGCAGCTTCAGCCAGGAAGGCTGAAACTTCATTATCATGGCGGGGGACGGGGACATCGTTGCGCCGATCTTTGCTGGACTCGATTTGAAAGGCAACACGTGTCATCAGGCTCACTGCTTCGACCGGGTATTGCCCGTAGGCAGTCTCACCCGAAAGCATAATGGCATCTGTTCTGTCGAAGATAGCGTTTGCAACATCACTCACTTCTGCACGCGTAGCCCTTGGGCTGTTAATCATCGAATGCAACATTTGTGTCGCGATAATTACCGGTTTTTTGTGTTTAATGCATTTCCGGATCAATGCCCGCTGAATTGAAGGGATCTTTTCCGCCGGGATTTCGATTCCAAGGTCACCTCTGGCAACCATAATTCCATAGGAGTAATCCAGAATTTCATCGATATTATTTACCCCATCAGTATTTTCGATCTTTGAGATAATCTTGATCAGGCTCTTTTTGTTATCCAGAATTTTCTGAACAGCTAAAACATCCTCTTTGTTCCTTACAAAGGAGTGAGCAACAAAGTCAATCTCGTTATCAACAGCCCATTCAATAAACATCTTATCTTTTTCTGTAATGGCCGGTAACGAAATTGAGACTCCGGGAACATTGATACTTTTTCTATTTTTTATCTCGCCGTCATTGCAGACTAGTAATTCGAGTGCATCACCCACTTTCCCAATGATTTTAAATTCCACCTCACCATCATCAATCAGCATCATGGTTCCGATTGGAATATTTTCTGCAAATTTCTCATAATCAACAATTAATAGTTTATCTGTAGACTCTTCATTACCACCTTTAACGAAAAGGTGGTCGCCGGTTTTCACCACGATCGGATTGCCGATGTTTTTTGTCCTGATTTCCGGACCCTTGGTGTCAATAAGAATTGCAATAGAGTCGCTGACCCTGCGCACGTTTTTAACAATCTGTAACGCAGTCTCGGGTGTTTGATGAGCCGTATTAATCCGGATAACATTCATCCCTGCATCAAATAATTCCTGTAAAAATTCAATTTCACAATGCTTATCCGAAATGGTCGCTACTATCTTGGTATTTTTAACACTATCCATGTTTAATCTGATTAATTTACAAATTCCAAAGGTAATCAAATTTTATTTAACGGTAAGGCTCTCTACGCCAAGCCTGTAAGAGTCCATTCCAAATCCCATAATGCTTCCTTTACACACAGGTCCTATAATGGAATCATGCCTGAAATGTTCTCTGGTGAGGATATTCGAGATATGGACCTCTACCACGGGGGTTGTAATGGCCGCGATTGCATCGCGAATCGCTATCGAAGTGTGGGTATAGGCCCCTGCATTCAATACAATGCCATCTGCAGCAAATCCAACTTTATGCAGGAAATTAATAATTTCCCCTTCGACATTCGACTGAAAGTATTCAAATTCATAATCGGGAAAACGGGTAATCATTTTTTCATAATAGGCAATAAATGAACTGCTTCCGTAGATGCTTTTTTCTCTTACGCCTAATAAATTTAAATTCGGGCCATTTATAATAATAATTTTCATTTGGCTAAAATATTTTGTATATTTAAAATGTGTAATTTTTTTATATAATGAGTCAACAATTATACGATTATGTTTGTTCTTTCAAAAACATATTTACAAAACAATTAAACTTTAGTCGTAATTAATAAAGACAACATGAATTGGTTAGAGAGTAAAAAAGGGTATGAAACATTTCTGAGGGTAGAGAAATCGCTGTCTCCCAACTCAGTAAGTGCTTATGTGAATGATATCAACAAGCTTATATCGTTTGTTGATGAGCATTTTCCTAATCTCACACCGGAAACGGTAAAATTGGCACAATTAAGAAAATTTGTCGAATGGATGAATGAGAATGGCATTAGTCCACGAACTCAGGCACGAACAATCTCAGGTATTAAATCATTCTATAAATTTCTTCTCATTGAAGAGGCTGTTGAGAATGATCCTACAACCTTATTGGAGTCTCCAAGAATAGGCAGGAAACTTCCTGAGATTCTTTCGGATGATGAGATCAACAGCCTTATTGATGCAATTGATGTAACTAAAGCTGAGGGGCTTCGCAATAAAGCCATCATCGAAACGTTATATAGTTGCGGACTACGCGTTTCGGAGCTTGTTGATCTTAAAGTTTCAAATCTTCATTTTGAGCAGGAGTTTGTCAGGGTTGCCGGTAAAGGGGAGCGTGAACGGTTGGTTCCAATCAGCAAAAGGGCTATTGAAGATATTAAAAAATATCTGGTTAGCTCACGCAAAAAACTGATCATTGAGAAGGGATTTGAGAATATTGTATTTCTGAACCGAAGAGGAAAAAAATTAAGCCGGGTGATGATATTTACCATCATCAAAAATCTGGCTGATAAAATTAAATTAGAGAAGAGCATTAGTCCCCATACTTTCAGGCACTCTTTTGCTTCTTCATTGGTTCAAGGTGGTGCTGATCTTCGGACAGTACAGGAGATGCTAGGGCATGAATCTATTTTGACTACCGAGATTTATGCGCATTTAGATAAGGAGTATCTCAAGGATACTATAAACAGATTCCATCCCAGATCATAAACTATGTGCAGATTTAACCTTACAGCCGTCTAGATCAGAGGTCATTTGTAATTATTCATTACGTGACCTCTGTTTTTTTTTGTATTAAAGCCAGGAATAATTTTTAGTTTAATTCCACGATACCCCATACCTTAAAAAACATCCATAACTCTTCGGCAAGGGTATTGTGGATCGTTACTCCTTCTGATATCTGACTCCAAAGAGATTCAACCAGCTTTTATGTAAATATATTGTTAAGTTTTAATTTTTCTGTAATTGAAGTTAGATCATTTCGATATAATTAGATAATTTTGTGATTAAGTAATAACTATAATAATTATGCAGCACTTAATGGATAAGCAAGCAATCGAACTAAACGAGACCATTCAAAAGCTGAACACCAACGTTCTTGATTTATTGAGTGAGAGAGGTAAAAACATCTTTTTTCCGAAACTTGGAATTTTGTCACAATCGGCACAGGCCAAAGGCAAAAATATCAATGCAACAATCGGGGAAGCTATTGAGGATGACGGTACATCGATGCACCTTTCTGAGTTTGATAAATTGATTAAATTACCATTAGGATCTGTATATCCTTACGCTCCAAGCTTTGGTAAAAAGGAGTTGCGTGATTATTGGAAAGAGTCTATTTACAGAAAAAACCCATCTCTTTGAACCACCCCAATCAGTATTCCTATTGTAACGAGCGGATTAACCCATGGGATTAGCATTTCGAGTTATATGTTTGTTGATGAGGGTGATACAGTTGTAATTCCGGATCTTTACTGGGAGAATTACTCATTGATCTTCGAAAATGCTTATAAAGGGAAGATTGTTACGTTCCCATTATTTAAAAACGGTGGTTTTAATGTTGAAGGTTTCTCTGAAACACTCGATTCCATATCCGGAAAAATTGTCTTGCTACTGAATTTCCCCAACAATCCAACAGGATATACTCCGCTTATTTCTGAGATTGAATTAATTGTGAATGCGATTAAGCAACAATCTGATAAAGGGAAGAGGGTAGTGGCAATCATCGATGACGCCTATTTTGGTTTGGTTTATGAGAAAGAGGTTTACACTGAATCCATATTTAATCAACTAAGCCTGCTTGATGAAAAAGTACTGGCCGTTAAGCTCGACGGTCCAACAAAAGAGGATTACGTCTGGGGATTCAGGGTCGGTTTTATTACCTATGGAGTGAAAAATGGTACCTCGGAACTATACGAGGCGCTGGAGAATAAAACGGCAGGAGCAGTTCGCGGGAATATCTCAAATGTAAGTCACCTTTCACAGTCGTTGTTATATTCGGCTTATTTCTCCGAACAATACGAAGCGGACAAGAAGCAAAAGTACGACACCCTTAACGCTCGTTATCAGTCTATCGTAAAGGTTCTTGCGAATCCTAAATATACAAAACATTTTACTGCTTTACCTTTTAACTCAGGATATTTCATGTGTATTGAGTTAAACCAGTCGTTGAAAGCTGAGGCCATCCGCAAGATTTTGCTGGATAATTACAGCACAGGTGTAATCGTTTTCGGAAACCTGATTCGCCTTGCTTTTTCTGCCGTTCCCGAATCAAAAATTCCTCAACTTGTAGAGAATATTTATTTGGCATGTGATGAATTCATTAAAAAAGATCTAGAATAAGCTTCTTAGGGAATTGATTTTCCCTCATTTAATCGTTTCTAATAAATTATTTTAATGACGAGTAATCAAAAATTAATCAGTTGGGTAAACCAATGGGCGGAGCTATGTCAGCCTGAGAACGTTTACTGGTGTGATGGTTCAGAAGAAGAAAATAGACGTCTTCTGGGTGAAATGGTAGCAAGTGGAATGGCCATTAAGCTTGACGAGAAAAAACGTCCGGGCAGTTATTATTTTCAGTCAGATCCGAGCGATGTGGCTCGTGTTGAAAACAGAACCTACATCTGTTCCGCGAAGGAAGAAGATGCAGGGCCTACCAACAACTGGGCAGATCCGGTTGAGATGAAGGGAGTCCTGCAGGGTTTCTTCAAAGGATGTATGAAAGGGCGCACCATGTATGTTATTCCATTCAGTATGGGGCCGCTGGGTTCAGAAATCGCGCATATCGGAGTCGAATTAACAGATTCGCCCTATGTTGTTGTTAACATGAAAATTATGACACGGATGGGGACATCTGTTCTGGATGTTCTTGGGAATGGTCCTTTCGTCCCTTGTATTCATTCTGTTGGGGCTCCTTTAGAGCCGGGACAGGAAGACTCAAAATGGCCTTGTGCCCCGATTAAGGATAAATATATTTGTCATTTCCCCGAAACAAACGAAATTATCTCATATGGCAGCGGCTATGGCGGTAATGCGTTATTGGGCAAGAAGTGTTTTGCCTTGCGGATTGCTTCCAGTATGGCTAACCGACAAGGCTGGCTCGCTGAGCATATGCTGATTATGGGGATCACAAATCCACTGGGTATTAAAAAATATATCGCTGCAGCATTCCCTAGTGCTTGCGGTAAAACAAACCTGGCGATGCTTATTCCCTCAGTTCCGGGATGGAAAGTTGAAACAGTTGGCGACGATATCGCATGGATGAAATTTCATGAGGATGGTCAGCTTTATGCCATCAATCCTGAAGCCGGATTCTTTGGTGTTGCTCCTTATACTTCAATGGAGACCAATCCAAATGCCATGTTGGCAGCCAGGGCAAATACTATTTTTACAAATACAGGTTTAACACCCGATGGCGATGTTTGGTGGGAAGGGATCGGTTATGATGCTCCTGAAGGAACCATCACCTGGACTAACGAAGTTTACGATGCAGCCAGCGGAAAACCTGCAGCTCATCCGAATGCCCGTTTCTCTGCCCCTGCATTTCAGTGCCCTGTGATCGATCAGAATTGGGAAAACCCATCAGGTGTTCCAATTTCAGCAATCCTTTTCGGCGGTCGTCGTCCTGGAACGGTCCCATTGGTTTATCAATCTTTTGACTGGAATCATGGTGTCTTTATGGGCTCTATCGTAGGTTCGGAAGTTACCGCAGCAGCTATTGGATTAAAAGCAGGCGTTCGTCGTGATCCTTTTGCAATGCTCCCTTTCTGTGGTTACCACATGGGTGACTATTTTGGACATTGGATCACCATTGGCGAAAATGCCCCTGATAAAAACCTGCTTCCTAAAATATTCAATGTTAACTGGTTCCGCAAGAGTGCTCAGGGTAAATTCCTTTGGCCGGGTTATGGGGATAACATTCGTGTATTACAATGGATCTTCGAACGTGTGGCAGGTACCGTATCGGCTGATGAAACAGCAATTGGTTTTGTCCCTAAATTAGGCGCAATCAACACCTCCGGATTGGATGGGGTTGAAGAGAATATGGCTGAATTGCTTGCAGTCGATAGAGCGCTCTGGGAAGAGGAATTGGAACTGGTGCGCCAGCAATATACCACTTTCGGAGATCGTCTTCCAAACGAACTTGCAAAACAGATTATTGCAATCGAAGAACGATTCGCAAAATAATTGATATTTAAACATAAAAAAACCGCTTCGTTTTTGAAGCGGTTTTTTTTATTCTGTATATTTTCACTTTGAACGTATTAAATGCTTTGAAACCCTATTTTTTATCAGATTTCACATCAATAGGTTATATTAATTGTTTTTTTTAATATTTAGGTTCGACCAGATAAGGTGCTAATTTTGCACATCACATTTATTTAATTCTGAAGCTGCGGAATTAAAACAAATTATTACAAATGAAATTCTTTAATAATATCAGGAGTAAACATCCGGCAAATGAGTATCTGGTTCTGATTTACCGGTTTATCGTAATCATGTGCTTCTATTCAGCAGGGCGTATCCTCTTTTTCCTGTTTAACCGCTCATTGTTCTCTCATGTCGACTTCAACTCATTCATCCGGATCATGGGTGGTGGTTTAATGTTTGATACCAGTGCGGTAATGTACCTCAATGCGCTCTATTTTTTACTTTTCCTCATCCCTTTCTCCTTTAAATTTACCTTAACTTACCAGCGGATCCTCAAGTGGGTATTTATGGTTGTTAACAGCATTGGTCTGGCCTTTAATTATATAGATATTATTTATTATCCCTATATTTTAAAGCGGACCACGGTCAGTGCCTTCGGGATTGCCAGCAATGATGCCGGGAATTACAGACTCATATTCCGTTTCTTTTATGATTTCTGGTATATTCTCGTTATTTGGTTGATAACCCTTTTCTTACTCGGAAAGCTTTATTCTTATTTTACTCCCAGGCCTCTGTTTAAGACTTTGGATTATAAATCTTTAGCGGTTTCGTGGTTTGCTCTTATTGTTTTTTCGTCCCTTAGTGTGATTGGGATGCGGGGAGGGTACATGCCGGGAAGCCACCCGATCAATATGATAAATGCCAGTGAATATGTCAATTTAACTCAAGAGATGTCTTTGGTTCAAAATACGCCATTCTGCATCCTACGGACCTGGGGTAAAAACGCTTTTGAGGAGAGCCATTATTTCAAGTCGGAGGAGGAGCTCAATCAGATCTATTCACCTGTTAGATCCCCTAAACCTGGTGAGTGTGCCAGAGGCGAAAATGTGGTAATAATTATACTTGAAAGTTTCAGTCGTGAATTTGTCGGGTCGCTAAATACGAATCTTAATAATGGGCATTATAAAGGGTATACCCCGTTTTTTGATTCGCTGGTAAGCAAGAGTTATGTTTTTACCAATGCTTTTGCCAACGGGCGTAAATCAATCGATGCCATACCGGCCATTACTGCAAGTATTCCTTCGCTTGTAGTTCCTTATGTGGTTTCTGAACGCGCCACTAACCGGATTAATAGTCTTGCCAGCCTGTTATCGGAAGAGGGTTACCAGACTGCCTTCTTTCACGGAGCTCCAAACGGTTCAATGGGCTTTAATACCTATGCTAAAAGTGCCGGATTTCAACTTTATGTTGGTAAGGATGAATACGGAAGTGAGGATGGTTATGATGGTGTTTGGGGAATTTGGGATGAGCCGTTTTTTCAGTTTTTTGCCGACAGGATGAATAAAATGAAGGAGCCATTTTTTACAACAATCTTTTCCGTTTCGTCACATCACCCTTTTAGAGTTCCTGAAAAATACGAGGCCCAATTTCCGGAAGAAAATATCCCCCTTCAAAAATGTATTCGTTATACCGATATGGCATTGAATGCGTTTTTTAAGAAAGCATCTGCGATGTCATGGTATAAAAATACACTCTTTGTGATAACCTCAGACCATTGCTCCACCTCTGATTTTAAGGAATACCGGACGGCTGTTAATTATTATGCTGCTCCGCTTATTTTCTTCAGAGGGGACGGAAGTTTGGTTGGCAAGGATGATGCATTGGCCCAACAGATTGATATCATGCCAAGCGTGCTGGGCTATTTGAATTATTCAAAGCCGTATATAGCCTTTGGAAATGATCTGTTTCGTTCTGGTTCACAGCGATTTGTGATTAATTATCTGGAAGATTCCTATCAGTTTCTCAGTGGAGACCTGGTGTTTTATTTTACTTCGGATCGGTTTACGGGTATTTATAACCGGAGCAATGATCCCTATTTACTGAATAATCTTTTAGGCCATGCCGGTTTTGAAAGCGAACAGAAATTGCTTAAAGCCATAATTCAGCAGTTTAACAACAGAATGGTTCAGGATCAACTTGTAGTTGGTAAATAGCCCTGGTTTATCGGTATTTTACTTTTGTGATATAATTTTGGCATTTAAATTGTAATTGAATTCTTGTCAACAATCTATTTCATAAAGACCATGAAAAATCTCATTGCATTGATCTTGATTGTTCTATGGGCTTCAGGTTATACGCAGGAAGTCTCGAAAAAGGATCAAAAGGAGAAGCGAAAAGTTGAGAAAGCATTAGAAATTGAAAAGCTAATCAACTCCAGAATATTTGTGTTTAAGGCTTCTCGGGCATTGCCACAGGGGATGCCGTCAATTGATCTGACCACGAATCCCAATGGTGTAATATTTAAGTCTGACACAATTGAAAGTTATATGCCTTTTTTTGGAAGGGCCTATCATGCAGATTTAAATGGAGAAGGGGGGATAAAATTCAAAGGAACTTCAAAGGAATTTAGAATCGAAACCACTAAAAGGGGATATGGTTATGAGATCAATGTTAAGGTGTTGGTTCCCCGGGAGAGCTATCAGCTTAATCTTTTCGTGAGCCCTGGGGGAAGTGCAACACTCACCATTAGTAGCAATGATCGCAGCTCAATCTCTTATTTTGGAGAGGTAGTGCAGCTTGAAGAGCCAAAAATAAAATAGTGTTTAGCAATAGAAGGCATAGAGCTAAATAAATTCTATCTGCATTTGTAAACTGAACGCTTCTAACATCCGATAGCTACTGCCAGTTTCTAATATATCCTCACTCATGGGTTATCTTTGGTA
>CANJNY010000085.1 GCA_947475715.1 Prolixibacteraceae bacterium | reverse complement strand
GCGATAATCCAGCTCCGGTTCCAGAATCGGGACCACCAGCTGAGGTGTTCATTCCAATCCTTTTTCAGATCGCAGGGGCGTGCTGCCTGATTTTCAATTGTACTGATCCATTTTGACGGCTCGGGCGTTTGCATCGTAAGGGCATGAATTTGCATGTCGAAGGTTTTCCCTTTGCCGGTAAGAGCGCCGCTGACCAATGAGAGTTGCGGGCTTTCGAGCAGATTTCCAAAGGTATTAAAGCGGAACGGATCAGGAAACTTTGCAGACATTTGTTCAACCCCGTAATATTTCAGATCGTCATTGTAAATGCTCCGGTCACCGACCGGAAAGTACCAGAGGATTTTGCCGTTCCTTTCCAGTTTCACATCCTGCGATGGTTCACCTGCCGCTGAAGGGTAGAACTTCACGCCGTTGAATTCAGCCAGGTTGAAGACTGTGCAGTCGATCCGTTTCCACAATTCCGGTTTGACAGTAACTGAGATTTCGGTAGGTGATGAGACTTCTGCATGGAAAACCGGATGATTGGCGTCTGCCCAGATCCGGATGGCAACCCCGTTGGCTTCGATGCGGATTGAACCGGTGGCAAGATCAAGAGTCTGTTTGAATGGCATCCCGGTCTTAAAGGGATTCGGATTGAGCGAGATGCGCACCCTGCCGGTTTTAAAGATATCGCCCAGATAGTTATAGGCATCGTTTTTAGCCAGAAGCAAATAAAGATCATCATTTTCAATAGCATATACACCCGCGGCGATGTCCCCGTTTCCGATTGGCATCACTCCTGTTGCATCCTTTGACGGGGTGTTCCAGATTACATTGTACCTACTAGCCGAGGGATTTGTCCCGGTAGTCTTTGCTGTTCCAGTTTGAATAAAAAGGGCTGCTATAAGCAGTGTTGAAAGGGCGTAAGTAAAAGGTTTCATAGTCGAATAACTTGTTATTTTTGGTTAGGTGGGAAAATCCAGCTGAAACTTTGATTTGATCAACGAATATGGTCATTATCTTTCAATAAAAGGTGATCAATTTACATATTATTTTCAGCTTAAAATCTGTGACAAAATCTATAATCCACCAAAAGCTGTTATTCCCATAACCGCTTTGGTGGTAGTCCAGACCCAGGAGATATAAGTTGCCATGGTGGGAGTAACAAGCACGATTGGCTTGCTTCAAATGGCAGTTCCGGTAGCGAAAGAGTCCGATACAAGCTCAGACCAGGAAAAGTTGGTAAGCCGCAGCTAAAACTATTTAACAGTGATTAGGTGTTTGAAATTTAAACAGTTTTTTAGTGGGATATTTTCTCTTTATATTTCGCAATTTTAGACTGCATATGAGGTGTTAATTTTTTTACCAGGTTAACGTTTGTAGGAAATAGATCTCCCTTCAAACCATAAGTTTGATAAGCAGCTATAGCATATGACCGGGAAGTTGCAGCAAATGAATTGCTTCTGACATCCGGATCCACATCGGCTGTCTGAATAGAAAGGGTATTGTCGCTGTTCGACAAGATATCAAAGATTCTGAATTGCTGGGGGAATTCTCTCAACGATCGTGTTTCAACCTCCCAGAATCCATTTTCGGCGTGATCTTTATCCGTTGACGGGAAAGCAGTTACTGTATCAAGATGTCGGTGCCCTGATATCCATAGGATGAAGTTGGGATATTTTTTTAATTCCGTAATAATTTCATCCTGGGCTGTCCCGTCTATCCAACCAAGTATTGATTGAGGGGGTGCTACCCCGATAGGAATATGGGCTCCAATAATCATCAGCTTATCTTCCCTTTGTCCTTCCTGAAGCTGTTTTTTCAGCCACTCAAAACGGCCATTACTAAGTGATCCACATCCAAAACCAACGCCAATACCTGTTGGGGGGGTATCCGTTTCATCCATTGTATCATCAAGGACAATCACCTTGAGTGGCAGATCAGATTTTGGCTCAAAGGAATAACATCCATCAAAAAAATTGGGTTGATTAAATCCATGTCCCCGGGGAAAAGAGGAGGTTTTTGAGAATTCTTTCATCATTTGCATTTTTGTAAGAGCCCGACGATTAAGGTCCGCAGGGATCGTAGGAATATAGTTCATCTGATCTGCTACACCTGCACCAATGATATCGCCATTCACAGTACTTCCATCCAAAGTTCCCATTGAATAGGTATTCAAATCCACCGCGTTACCCTCAGTAAACACATTTCCTAACTGGAGGATTTTGTTTCCTGTTAAGTTTTTGTGGATCTTATCGTTAAAAGGTATGGCTCCGTTAAAAAAATGGTCATGATTGCCAATTGTGGTATACCAGGGAATCGATTTACAAAGCCCTTCAGCCTGATATTTATCCTGATAATCATTGCCCGGACCATGTACAGGATCATCTTTTTTACCGGAATCGGGGTTTATGTTCTTCCCGTCAAGGATGTCAATAAACCATCTGAATTCATTGTAAATACTGCTGTTTGTCATATCGCCCAAGGCGATGCCGAAATCAATCGGATCAACTTGATTTATTTCATTAACCGTTTGAATGCTAGCATTTAAGACATGCGTTGAAAAGAGCATGGAAGGGGTGTAGCACGAAATGGCAGCTGGGAATATAGCAGGGATAAATGTGTACTCTATCGATTGTGCCGGAGATTCCTTGTCGGTGAGATGAATGTCGGTCATTGTAAAAAAACTTAGGAGCTTAACAGTTTTTAAATCTTTTCCTGAACTATATTTGTCAGGCATAAGCTCCAGCTTCTTTTGGTAAGGGACTCCGGATTCAAAATGCCATTTTCCATAATTATACTTTGAAAACAGTGTAACATCCCATGGTTTAATAACCTGACCTGTAAATACGGGATCAGGATAAATTACTTTGTTGACTGTTGTAAAACCATTCTGATTTTTTGAATCACAGGTTTTTATTTGGACATTTTTAAGATCTAATACTTTGGTGCTTACGATTTCAGATTTCTTGCAACCACCAATAAGCAACAATGCGAAAAGCATGATTGCTAAGGAACTGGTAAAATCAGGTTTCATACTGCTGTATATTATAATAATTATGTTTTATATTGCTCCGTATTTTCTCTTTTAAAATTAGATTCAAAGATCAGATGAATTTAACTCTAAAAATGTGAGTTTTATCACCATTTTGGATAAAAAACGTAATTATAAAATAACTACAAACAAAATATAATTAAAATATTTATACAACCAGCAGGGAGTTACGTAATACGAAGATATCTATTCCTCTTTTGTATTTACCATCCAGACGGAGAAGGTGTTCAGATAATTCCAGAAAGATTTCAGCACCTCTTCGGGGAGATCCAGTTTCGAAAGAACCTCGATATAACATTCAAGCCAAACCATCCGTGCTTCCTGATTTATTGCAAACGGCGAGTGTCGTGCAGCGAGCATTGGTCTTCCGCGACTCTTGTTGTAATAGGGTTGTCCTCCGCAAATCTGGATAAAAAAATCAGAAGAACGTTGTTTTGCTTTATCCAGCGCCTCATCAATGCGGGGGAAGAGATGGTTTACCTTACTCATGCTCAGCAAATCATAATGATCACTGACCAGCTTCCGCATCCCATCCTCTGTAAGTAGTCTTAGAAATTCCGGTGTAGGAATAGTAACCGGAGGCCTGTAGCCAAATTCATATTTTGTAATTGAAAAATCCATTTTGTGGTCAAAAATTAGGTGTAAATATAATGCCATCCCTTCCATTAAGGAATTAAAATAAGTTAATTACCTATTTCCTTTCTCTTATTTTTCGTGACCGCATTAAAATTAAAAGATTTAACCGCGGAGAACCGCTGAGTAAAACCGCAGAGTAGTGCAAAGTATTAAAAAAATGCAGAATTTCTCTGCATAACTTTGTCCCTTATTTGTGCATCTCCGAGGTATAAAGCCGTTTTAAAAAATCCCTGGACAAAAACACGACACTGAATAAATCGAATTAATACCGGATAGCCCTAATTTTCAATTTCGAAATAACTACGGTGTGTCCGTCGGGATCTTTAAAGGTTATTCCATTTTCCTGCCAATAAGGGTTTTTAGGTATAAGTTTAACAACCTGAAGGCTATTTATTCGTTCCAGCAAATTATCGTACTCCGAGTGAGTTTCGGGATAGAAGACCAAAATATCATCCTCATCAAATTTGTGGTCTACCAATTCACCTGTCTGAGTAAATTCCAAATGCCAGTCAAGATTCGCGTTCCCGATAAACACCCCATCATATCCGGAATGATTTTTGAATTCGCCAAGAACGGATAATCCAATTAAATTGACATAAAAATCTTTTAACTGATCAAGTCTGTTGGTATGTCTTGCGAGTCTGAATTTCAATTTTTATGAACTAAGTATTCTGAAATCTTAAATAGCCAAGGTCATCCGTTCACTTGCGATCATATAATACCTTGCAAAATTTTCATCTTTCATGTAATCGTGCAATCTGGTTTGCCATTTTTTTGACCTTTCTGAGAGCAAAACAATATTTTTGTTATTCTCAATATTTTCAGGATCAGCTTTTTGAATCTTGATGACCGTAATAAATTCGTCCATCCACGTTTCGTAATGATTCATAAACGCCTTCTGATCAGGGGTAATATTGATTTCGATGTTTGCTTCCACGATGTTTGCTGAAATCAATGATGATGCTGTCAATGTTCCACCTAGTGTGAAACCGAGCTTACGTAAAAAGCCTCTTCTTTTATCTTCGTAACCGTCCATTTGTGCTTAAGTTTTTTGTAATATAACAATGATTTTCTGATTTTGTTTGATCAGACAGAAATATTAATCTTTAAGTTGTAATTGTACCATTCAATTATTCTTATCCCTTAATCGAATCAATTCTATAAAAAGGGCTTTAACCTGCGGCCAACTATTTACGGCTCAAATCTACGGATTTTTTGTGCAACGAACCGAATACCCTTCCCGCATGGCCACATAGCTGTTTACCGCGCCATGACCGAAGCTGATAAAGTGACCCCAGACACTGCACTGATTCCATTCGGCGGATGCCCACCAATGGCAATAACTGCCTGATTTGCTAAATGATCCATCGTAATTCCGGGAACCACCCGAAAGCATCTTAAACCCATTTTTGTTAAATGTGCCGTCTGGATTGATCCAGGATGCCGTGCCTTCGGCTTCCGCTTTTCCTCCGGGATCAATGGTGTTTGATCTTTGGGCAATACCCATCAGGGTTGTTAATTTCCCGAATTCGGAATCGGCAGGAACATGCCACCCCTCAGGGCATAATTTACCTGTACTGATCACATACCAATTGTATATGGCACCATATTTATTTTTCGAGGCTGCTTCATCATTATTGTACCAGCAATATCCGGGGGTATATAACGATTTCCACTCCTTCGGATCGGTAACCAGCGGTATTGGCGTGCCGTCATTATATTTGGTAGATTTTAGATTTTCAGTCATCCAGACCTGTGTTCCAATTGTGACCGTATGATAAAGATTCCCTTCCGAATCTTTTACAATCAGCTCTTTACCTTCAGGATTTTCCTGTTGGGCTAAGAGCGTCAGGCTAAATAAAAGGAAGGCAATTAAATTTATGGTTCTGAATTGCATTTGTTTTGTTTCTTTACTTGTTGATAAATTGGTTATTGTGAAATTCAAAAGATGATTTTTTCACAATAATTGATGGCTGTTAAAATTAAATACGGATTATAATTTATAAATAATAGGCACTATAAAAATATTTCGCCACGACGTGGCTTGACATTTCACTTTAAACGCAATTCCACAAAGATTTGGGCAGCTCCGCAGCCTGTTCATTGCTAAGTAGTTGCTATATCTTTGAGGTCCGTTAATTGACAAATACAAAGCTTCAAAAGCAACGGCGTTGCGACATCTTAATTGGTCCTTATTTTAACCGAAAAATAATATACGAAATTAATTGGCTCAAATTACTCATCTCAGATTTGGAAATAAAAAAATATAATGGCCTGAGCCGATCCGGAAAACGGAATCTTTTCCCTTTATTCCGGCGGAAATAACCCCTTTTGCCTTATCTGCCGTTTGACCGTTTACCTTCACCACAGTGGGATTCCCGTAAGGAACCTGAACTGTGGCTTTAGAATTTGCCGGAATCGTAACCTCAAGGGTAAGTGTGTTGTTTTTCACGCGCCAGGAGGATAACACCTCTCCGCGCATCGTACTGATCCCTGCCGATACCCAATCCAGATCTTTGGGTATATAAGGCTTAATCAGGATATTGGCGAATGCAGGATTTGCCTCATCAATTTGTATTCCTGCGAGGGATGTATAAAACCACGAATCGATCGCTGCCGTAAGTACGATATGGTTAAATGACCCTCCATTCCATGCCTCGGGAACGGTGGTGCGCCCTCTTAACATGTCTCTCCAACCTGGAAACCCGTCTAGTTGTGTGAGATTCCAGAGTACATCGTCCCTTCCTGTCATGGAAAGGGCGTCGATTAGTGATTTTGTACCCGGATATCCGGTGGTAAGATGACCATCATGTTTATTATACATGTCGTCAAGTAATGTTTGCAGCACCCCTGCTTCATGTCCTTCGGGGACAAGTCCCAGCGAAAGGGCATAGGCCTGTGGCGCTTGAGTTCCGTTATCGTAACTGTTAGTTTTGGCGTCAAAGAATCGTGTGTTAAAGGCATCCTTGATCTTAAGGGCGGTTTCACTGAATTTCCTGAAATCCTGCGGATTTCCCAGTACTTCGGCAATTTTGGCCATAATGTGGGTGTCGTAATAGTAGAACGCAGTGGTAATTGAAAGCGGCAGATTCCGGTTTCCCTTGAAACCTTCGGCAAGTGACAGGTGATCGCCCCAGACCGATGTCTGAAGGTATCCCGGATTGAGGGGTTTCTTACGCGGAAAATCTAAAAACGGAGAAGTTATAAGTCTTGGAGCTACTTCGCTTTCGCCTTGATCAGCAAGGTATTTCATATACTTTACCAGTGATGAATAGTGATCGCTAAGAATCCGTTTATCGCCATACTTCAGGTATTGATACCAGGGGATCAAAATATAGGCTGAACTCCAGATCAGATCCTCTTCGATTCCGGAACGGGGGGCTATCATTCCAATCAATCCGGATGGTAACTGCCCGTCGTGAAAATCGCGAACCCACTTGTCATAGAAACGGGGGGTATCGAAATTCACCATCGCTTCCTGGGCTGAAAGCCAGCCATCGGCACCCCATCCCTGCCGTTCTGCCCGTTGTGGGCAGTCGGTGGGGACGCCCATCTGGAAATTGGAACGCTGTGACTGCACAGTGCAGAAATGGATCCGGTTAATGTTGTCATTTCCGCTTTCAAAGAAGCCTGCCGGTTTAACACCGTTATGAATAAATTGGCCGTCCAGGTCATTGAGTGTTGGCACACCCGGATATCCTGTAATTTCGACGTACTGAAAACCATGGTAGGTGAAATGTGGTTCATACATTTCGATTCCCTTGCCTTTGAGAATAAAGTTATCTTCTGTTCGTGTAGGCCCGAGAGAGTTGCGATTGAGCGTCCCATCAGGCATAAGCGTTTCGGCAAACCGTATTTTGATTTTAGTTCCTTCAGTTCCTTGAGCGCGAATCCTGGCCCATCCTGAGAAATTACGACCCATATCGAAAATATAGACTCCCGGTTTGGGCTCACTAACGGTCAATGGATGAATTGTTTCAGATGCAACAACTGGCTCTATTGAATTCGATAACAGCGTTCCTCCCGGAGATGGAACATTATTGGCAGGTGTCCATTGGGTCTCATGGAATCCCTTTTTATCCCATCCTGCTTGTTCGAGCCTGGAATCGTAATCCTCGCCGTCATAAAAGCAGCTGAATGTGACAGGTCCCAAAGCCGACTTCCAGGTTTCGTCGGAGATGATCCTTGTGGATGTGCCATCCATATAGGAAATCTCCAGCTGAAGGATCATGCGCGGCAATCCGTACCACTGCATGCGCCAGCCCCACCATTTCTCCGGAGTATTGAACCACCCGTTTCCAAGCATCACGCCAATAGCATTCCCTCCGTTCTGAAGTTCCTTACTCACATCGTAGGTGTCGTAATAAATCCGTTTTTGGTAGTCTGTTTTTGCAGGGGTAAGTAAGCGGTTGCCAATTTTTTCTCCATTCAAATGGGCTTCATAAAGTCCCAATCCCGCTACAAAAAGCCTTGCGCGGCGCACCGGCCGGTCTATGGAAAATTCTTTCCGGAAGAGGGGCGACCTCAGATCGGCTGCTGTCTGTTTGGTATTTGGAGTAATTCTTAAATCCACGTTGGGTACAGTCTCGTCCGGACTTCCTCTTCCTATCCATTTGGCTTTCCAGTCGGAGGGATCAAGAAATGCGGTACTGAATTTTTCCATGCGATTATATGAATGGAATTTGCCTGATTCATCACAAATCCTGACCCGCCAGAAATATTCAGTATTCGATTTCAGTGGCTTTCCATTGTAGGTAATCTGCGTGGATTGTTCAGAGTGGACAATGCCTGAATCCCATAAGTCGGGTTTTCCCGAGTTCAGTAATTCAATTGCAGAAGCAACCTGTATCTGATAAGCAGTTTGCATCCGCCCTTGCCCTTCGGGATTTACCACCCACGAAAACCGGGGATCCCTGATATCGATGGCATCCGCAGCAGGATCGAACTCCACCAGAAAATTATGTTTTTCCTTAGTAGCGGTCCATTTATGGTAATCACCTTTCATCTGTTCAAGCTGCAAATCGTAGGACTTTGACTGCGCCCGGGCAATTGTTAAACTACAAAAGGGGAAAATCAGAATTAAAAGCTTAATGAGATTATTTTTTTTCAACTTTAAGGTTTATTACTAAATACAACATCTTTTTATGCTTATTACTTAATAGTTCTTCAGGTCATACTGAGCGATGAATTACGAAAAATAAGGAATGACAAATATATTCAGGATCTGATATTTGCCATTAAAAAATTCTCAAAAAATTACTAATTGATTTCCAGTATATTATGAATCAGAATTTTTGGAATTCTTATTACTGCCCGTCCATCAACATATTTGTATGTTAAAGTTTTTCCCTCTGGCTGAAGGAGTACTGATGTTGGCTTTTTAGTCAATACCGAAACCTTAAGATCATAAAGTGATGGTATTTCATCAATCCCCTTCACCCCTCCATTGGAATGATCGCCCGATGTATTTATTAATTGAATCAGCGTTTTACCATTTTTTGTTGTTGGGACAATATTTACTTTATGTGTCCCTTCGACAGTGACGATAGGATTTGGAAGTAATTGGGTCATAATTTTGGAAAATAAGTCCCGAATCACCGGCGATGAACTATCGAGATACGGTTCGCCCAGCGAGACATAGATCCCGGCGATTTTCCCTTTACCGCAATCGCGGATGGTAGCTGAGACCTCGGAATGGGAGTCCGGATTATCCAACGAAAATACGTGGCTTAGCTGCGTGGTGCCTGCCAATGGTTGAATTGTTCTGGTTTCGGTATCTATTTCGGTAAAACGATCATCTAAATTCAAGTAAGTTCGTTTCAATTCCACACCTTTTACTTGTTTCACCCCTAACAGGTCATCAAAGCGGGTAGTAGCAGTTGCTCCGACAATAAGTAATTTGCCCCCATCCTTAACATATTCCCGTAAGGCGGTTTCTATTTCGGGTTCTATGATCTGCCATTCCGGGACAACCACGACGGGGAACTCTTTTAACCTTTTAAGCATCTGATGCGTCATTATTACCTCAACGGCATGCTGGCCATCTAGCAAGGTTTTCAGGATCCCCCGCATCTTCTCTGTTTTTGCAGATTGATAAACCACATCGACACTCTGTTTCCATCCTGCAACCGAAAAGAGCAGGGCAATCTGAGGTGTGATCGTGATCCCTTTACAGAACTCCCGGCGGGGTATGATAAAGTCTGCCACCTCTTTAATGATCCGGAAGTCTTTTCGGTTAAAGGAGATATCTGTCGTTTGATTAAAATAGATTTGGACTCCGCCTCCCAGGCTTATTACCGGAGCTAACTCCTGGCACAATTGAAGCGATGTCTTGGGATTCCTCATGTCGTTGCCATAATCATACGTAAAGCTCCAGGCCATCAGATCAAAGGGTATTCCCTGACCGGCTAATGTTCTGGCATGCCAATTCGCCTGGTTTACTGAGTTGTCTGCCTCGTTGTCGCCTGAATAGAAGTTTAATCCGATATCTTCAGGGATGGGTTCAGGCATCATTCCGCTAAACGCCCAGTTCGAGCAAAGCTGAAAACCGGGTGCCGCCTGATGGATCTCCCTGGCGTAGTGTTTGATATATCGAATAAAAGCCTGGCGGTAGAATTCCAAAAATTGTTTGTAGTATAAATCGCCCGGTTTTTTGGGTATCGAATCAATTCCTGTTGTTTTTTTAAATTCGGCCAATGCTGCAGGTTGATAATCGGGTTGAACGGCCCATGCCTCTCCGTCGATCCAGGCTCCGTCAACTTTATATTTCAAGGCAATTTCCTTGAGTTGAGGGATCAGCAATTTATCGGAATAATCGCCCCAAAAACTTGTCCGGGCAGGATCGGGTTTTCCATCTGGCTGAACCCTTGCCTGTCCGGGATGTAATCGTAAATAATTGACATCATTAATCCCCGTAAAATGTACAAATAAACTTACGTGATGTTTCTCGGTAACTTTTCGTATTAATGCCAGCGGATCTTTTTCGAAGCTTGCAGCTGGCTGACCCACCTTCGTTGGATAGGAGGAAACCCCGGGATACCCCTTGCAGTCGACCTGAATAAAATCGAGACGCCCTAATTTCAACAAAGTATCAACCATCCCTTCGGTCAGTTTGGCACCAATAAGACTATCGCTTAAACTGATATGCTTGTCGAAATGGAGCCCCCAAAAAGAGTCAGTACGCGAAAGTTTGGATTTATTCTGCCCTGACAATGATAATATTGGGATAATGATGAATAAGAACAGAATATTTTTTTTCATGGAAGAGGGGTTAATTCAATGGTGTTATTCGTTGTGAAATCTTTGTCTTTAGTAATGTTATCCGCTCTTCCCTTTTTGCGGACCACGTTTTGTCCTCTTCTTCGAGAAACTCGAGTAAGATCAGCGATTTTTCATAACAGGTCAGGCTATATGCTATTTTTTGTTGAGCCTCGCTTAAGGTGGCTTCGGCGAAGAGCAGTTCTGCAAGAACTGTCAGGTGACCGTTCTGATAGTTATGTTCTCCGATCAGTGTAGAGGTTAGTTTCTCTTTGGGGATGGTCTGAAAGAAAGTGGCCTCGTGCCTAAGTAGCTCGATATAACCTCTTTCGAGGATCTTTTCTGCCTGCTCAAGGTCCCCTTTTTTGATAAGGCCGAGAAAGGTGGCAATCAACTCACCGATCATCTCTACCATCCGTAAAATATAGTCTTTCTGAAACATATTATTATTTTAAATTTTGTAATTGGGGTTGGGGGATTTTTTATTTTTGGATCAGAGTGGATATTTTTTAAGAGAGCCAGATCTTTATAATTAAATATTTTTGCCACTAAATCACGAAAACACTAAATTTCACCAAAAATTAATTCATAAATTAGTCCATTTAGTGTAATTTAGAGACTTGATGTTTAAATGTCATTTTTTTAAACCTATCAGCTATAAAAATAAGTAATATTACCTTTATGATTGCTGATTATCAATTTTATAACAATAACCGTGATGAAAATGTATTTCAAAAGTAAAGATAGATCATTATTCCAATCATTTATGCTGATTATTCTCTTAATCGCTATGGTTTCGTGTCAAACACAACCGGTAAGAGTATCTATTGCAGCACCAGGAAATTTGCAAATCGAAGAACAGGATATTGTTCAGATTCAGCAGGGATACAAAGATGGGCGGTTTACGGTAAAGGAAATTGTTCAGGCTTATCTTGACCGGATCGGTACGATAGATAAAACGGGTGCCGGACTAAACTCCGTTATTACCATTAACCCTGATGCTATTCAGATCGCTGAAGTGCTGGACGGGGAGTTGAAAGCCGGTAAAAGCCGTGGTCCGTTACATGGGATTCCGGTTATTCTGAAGGATAACATTGACACCCATGATAAAATGGCGACCACTGCGGGGTCGAGGGCGCTCATGAATTCATTTCCGTTAAAGGATAGTTATCTGGCCGCCCGACTTAGAGAGGCCGGAGCGATAATTCTTGGGAAAGCAAATTTAAGTGAATGGGCCAATTTCCGCGGTCAATTGTCGACCAGTGGCTGGAGTGGGGCAGGAGGTCAGACTAAAAACCCGTATGACCTGAGTCGCAATCCCTGCGGTTCAAGTTCCGGTTCTGCCGTAGCTGTAGCTGCAAATTTAACGATGGTTGCTATCGGTACCGAGACCAATGGCTCTATTGTTTGTCCTGCCCAGACCAATGGAATTGTCGGAATTAAGCCCACTGTGGGGCTGGTAAGTCGCTCCGGAGTGATCCCGATCTCATTTACTCAGGATACCCCGGGGCCTATGGGACGGACGGTTTCTGATGCCGCGATCTGCCTCGGTGCATTGGTTGGTGTTGATTCGGCGGATGAGAAAACGCTGGCAAGTAAGGGGCAGTTTTATACCGATTATTCAAAATTCCTGAATAAGGATGGGTTAAAAGGGAAACGTATTGGGCTTGATAAATCAGCTTTAGGCATAAATTATAAGGTGGACTCATTGTTTAGTCAGGCAGTTGATTTTTTAAAGAACCAGGGTGCAACCGTTGTTGAGATTGGTGCGATTGATGACAAGGCAGTGGGAAATTATTCGTTTGAGATTATGCTCTTTGAGTTCAAAGATGGCTTGAATAACTATTTTAAATCGCTTGGACCGAATGCACCTATCAAAAGTGTTGAGGAGCTTATTGCCTTCAATAAAAAAGATTCTGTTGAATTAAGATATTTTAATCAACGGTACCTGGAACTTGCTCAGCAGAAAGGTGCCCTTACCTCAGAAGATTATCGCAAAGTTTTGGCTAAGCTGATGAAGGGGAGCCGGGATGAGGGGATGGACCGGGTAATGAACCGCAATGACCTCGATGCGATTATTGCCCCCACCGGTGGTCCTGCCTGGAAAACAGATCTTACAAACGGCGACTATGATCAGATTGGCACCTCATCGGCGGCAGCACAGGCAGGTTATCCAAGTATCACTGTTCCAATGGGATTTATTGACGAATTGCCAGTGGGGATCTCCTTTTTTGGAAGAGCATGGAGTGAGCCGATTTTGATTGAGATGGCTTATGCTTATGAGAACGGGACCAAATTCAGAAGGGCGCCCAGGTTTTTGAAATAGATCCGGCAAGTTTTTGGAATAATTAAAAAATTCAATCATACTTTAAAAAATATGCAATCGATCTTTGAGAGAATGAGCGCATACAATGTTTGGGATGGGAAATTGTACGATACTGGCTATGAGCGTTCTGAATATCTGAACGCAATTGCAAAGTTTATTGGAAATAAACTGATCAAAGTTCTGATTGGCCAAAGGCGTGTAGGGAAGAGTTATGTTTTGCGCCAGATCATAAATTTTTTAACTTCGGTCAGAGGGGTTAATCCACAAAATATATTCTACTTCAACAAAGAATATATTGTTTTTGATGATATTAAATCGTCATCCGACCTGGAAGAGCTTTTTAATTATTACCGGTCGCAATTCAATTTAACAGGTAAGATTTATATTTTTTTGGATGAAGTTCAAAATATACGGAATTGGGAGACATTTACAAATTCCTATTCTCAGGACTTTAGCTATGAATATGAAGTGTTTATAACCGGATCAAATTCAAATTTGCTATCCGGAGAACTTGCATCGATGCTCTCAGGGCGCTATGTTGAGTTTGAAATATTTTCATTTAGCTTCTTCGAATATGCAGATTTTAAAAATATCGCAATCGCTAAGGAGAGCTTTCTTCAGTATATTCAAAGTGGAGGACTCCCTGAGTTTTTTAATTTTGAACAGGAGGAGCTTCGGCGCCATTATATCGAAAGCTTAAGAAATACAATTGTTTTACGCGATATTGTAGGGCGTCATAATATCAAGGATCTTTCGTTGCTGGAGGATATTTTTAAGTTTCTGTCAGCAAACATTGGCAATCTAATCTCTTATAGCCGCATTATCAATTATTTTAAAAACCAACAAAAGAAAACGAATTATGAGACTATCTCATCTTATGTGGGGTTTTTAAAAGACACCTATCTCATCCATGAGGCGGAAAGATATAATCTACGGGGAAAACAGTTCCTTGGAGGTGAGTGCAAATATTATCTGAACGATTTGTCGTTTAAGAATTATCTGTTGGGGACTTTCCCTTCTGATATTGGCAATATTCTTGAAAATTATATCTACATGCAACTTAAACGGATGGGATTTAAGGTTTCTGTAGGTATTTTTAACGATGTTGAAATTGATTTTGTAGCACAGAAACCTGAAAAGACGTTGTACGTTCAGGTTTGTTATATTCTGAACGAAGCAAAAACTATTGAGCGGGAATTTGGCAATCTGCTGCGGATAAAGGATAATCACGAAAAAATAGTTGTCTCACTCGATGACTTTAGATTGTCAGATTATGAGGGAATTAAACATTTAAGGCCCTGGGAACTGGTTTAGAGTTTTGATTTATCAGTAAACTAAATTATACTGAATTACCTGTCGGGATCCCCTTCTTTGGAAGAGCATCGAATGAACCGATCCTTAAAGAGCTGTCATTTTACTATGAAAACGGGACCAGATTCAGAAAGGCACCTAAGTTTTTGAAATAATAGCGATGTTATTTGAATCCGAAAGAAAAATTCAAGTCTATTTGAAATATATCCAAATAGGGAGAAAAATTCAATCAGGATTAAATTATTCATCAAATGATCCGAGCCTTTGGCTCTAAAGATCCCGCCCTTAAAGGTTGAAGTATGGAATTAATGGGAAAATCATTGTTTCTTTGCCCTGACAATCGTGATTATTTTTCCACAACTTCCAATACCACACTTGTCCTTTCCAGGGTTACATCCGGATTAATCCCGACCTTCATCAGGAAATCACCTGAATAAACTAGTGTAGAGTCGATGGTTGAATGGGTTCCCGGATAGAGATTAATCTCTCTAATGATATATTTTTTTTGCGGATCCAAACCATTTAAGATAACAGGTCGCTCTGTCGCAGTAATCTTTTGACGCGTATTGACCAGATAATTAAAAACGATAGCTTTGCTCTTTGCCTGTTCAACAAACATCAGCGCTGCTATCTCTGCCTCATTAGGATTGACTAAACGGTACAAGTCCCCATGCCATACGATCTCCTTAAAAGCATTGTAATTGCAGACTGCCTGTTTAGCAAATAACTTGTCGTTCAAACTTAACTTGCCTGCAACAATATCAAATCCAAGTTTACCCATACTGGCGACATCGGTCCTGAATTTCAGGGGTTGTTTTCCCCAGTTTGTGACATGGTTGTCGGTAACGATGGATGGAAAGAAATAGGAATAATTCCATTGCATAAATATGCGTTCGATAGGTTCAGTGTCATCGCTGGGCCAGAATTCGGTGAAATATTTCAGAAGTTCATAATCACCCCTTCCACCGCCACCCGAGCAAAGCATCATTGGCACTTTGGGATATTTCATTCTGATCCTGTCCAGAACTTTATACAATCCATGCACATAATCAACATATAACTGCGACTGGGGGATCCCTTTGTCTTTAAGATATTGCGAAAAGGCATTGTAGATCACCGCATTGCAATCCCATTTTATAAATGCAAGTTCCGGGTTTTTTGTGAAAAGATTATCGACGATTCCGAATACATGATCCTGAACTTCGGGATTTGTCAGGTCGAGTACCAGCTGATTGCGGTAATATATTTCAGGACGTTCGGGCTGACGGATTACCCAGTCCAGATGTTTCTCGTACAATTCGCTTTTAGGATTTACCATTTCGGGTTCGATCCAGATGCCAAATTTTATTCCTGCTTTTGTGGCTTCCTTAACCAGGTAGCCGATTCCATGAGGCAATTTTTTTACATTCTCCTGCCAGTCTCCAAGGCCGGCATTATCACTGTTTCTTGGATATTTATTGCCGAACCACCCATCATCGAGCAAAAACAGATCGACGCCTAAATTTTTCGCATCCTTGAAGAGGGCCGTGATCTTATTTTCGTCAAAATCGAAATATGTGGCTTCCCAGTTATTTAGTAGAGTAACACGTTTTCCTTCACCTTCTAAAACGCGATATTTCCTGGCCCAGCTATGGAGGTTCCGGCTTGCTTCGCCGGTACCGTTGTTGGATAAGGCATAGATCAGCGATGGTGTTTTAAATGTTTGTCCGGGGGCGAGTGAATATTCTGAATTATAGGGATTAATCCCCGCAATAAGACGGAGGTTTTTGTAGGAGTCAATTTCAAATTCGAGTTTGAAGTTTCCGCTCCAGGCCAGCTGACCAACCATTACGGACCCCTCATTTTCGGAAGCCGGTTTGCCAAATGAGAGTATAAAATTCGGTGATTGCAGGAGCATGGCCCTGGTGCCTAATTTTGATTCAACGCTGCGCATTCCCTGCACCAGTTTTGTTTCAGCAGGTTGCATCTCTTTGGCATATCCACCCTGAAAGGTGGTCAGATAGAACTCTTTCGTTGTAGAATAGAGATTGGCAGAGGCATATTTTTGCAACAGAATCGCACTCTTTTCGGTGTGCTCTATTTCAGTCCATTGCTCTATGACGTTTTCCTTCTTCCAAACTTTATAAAATAAGGTAACATGGAATGGATAGTTGGGGTCTTTTAAGATTACGCTGGTAAGTGTGGTATTTTCATCAATGTTTTTCTGTTCATGACTAAAATATTTTAATTCAAGTGATCTGTTTCCGTCGGCATGAGTGATCTGGATTGCAGGTTCGGATAGGTTCCAGGTGCCTGCGGGTGTGTAGGCACCATCATAAATGCCGGCATCAGAATCCTTAAAATTAAAGGATTTGGCAACCGATTTATATTCGTTTTCATTTGTTAAGGATTTGCCAAAATAAACTGTATGCAATCTGTTGATATTATCTGTTTGAAGGACAATTGCATGGTTTGCTGTTAAGATGGGGATTGTTACATCCTGGGCCGATAAACTGAGTATAGGGATGAACAGAGTGCACAGCAATAACCCTTTTTTAAGGAGGAGGTTCCAAAGATCTTTTTTCATGATCAGGATTTAGAAAAATGATTTCGATTATTTCTGTAAATGTATCCTTTTTTTAACTCTTGTCGTAAACAAAGCGCTCCCCCTTTATTGGAAAAGGGGGAGCGCTAACAAGTGGTATTTCTAAAAATTAATTTGCTCCGGCGTATCCTGGATTTTGTTTGATTGATCCGCCGCTGTTATCGATTTCAGTCTGAAGGATCGGCATCAAACGATGTGTTGCCTGAACATAGGTCCGTTTTGGTTTGTAACCACCTTCAGCAGGTAAAGCGTTGTAAACCTCTGCGGCCAAACCCCAGCGAATAAGGTCGGTATGACGGTCGCCACCTTCGAAGGCAAGCTCCATACGGCGCTCATACATCAGGTTATTAAAATTAGGAGCTGCAATTGATGGGAGTCCGGCACGGTTACGCACCAGGTTTAAACTTTGAGCAGCTGCAGCCACACCAACTGTGCGGTTTGCCGGTCCTCCGCCATTTAACATCATGATTGCCTCTGCATGGATTAACAATACATCTGCATACCTGATTGCAGGAACATTTAAACCTGCTGCCCAACCTGTATAATTATCTTTGTAAGGTGCATTGTATTTTACGCATACAATTGGGGAGAGGTTATTTGGAGCCTGAAGGACATCTGTAGAACCATTGTAGGTGATTACGTCAACACCACGTTTGGCAACTGTCGCTGCCTTTCTAAGGTCACCAGGCTGGTAAGCATCGTAGAATGCAACTGTACCGCTTACTAATCTCCATCCTTCGCCAACCGGCTCTTCATGAAGTCCGTTCCAAACATTATTTGGCAACATCAGTACCGGAGTAATAGGATATTCACCTAAACGGGCACCTAATCCCCAAAGGATTTCAGAATCTTTTTCGTGAGGGATTGTGAACACATCCGCATAGTTTGCGGTAAGCGAGGACCCTGTTACCTGCTCTGCAGCTGCCTTAGCTTCAGCCCACTTGGCTTCGTGTGCATAAACTTTTGCAAGCATTCCCCAGGCAGCGCCAAGACCCGGACGGCCTTCTTCGTGCGATTGTCCAAGCTGGGTTGTAGCCTCTTTTAAACCATTCTCAATAACTGCCCAGGTTTCAGCCTCGGTTTTTCTGGTAAGCGCTTCTGCAGGATCGGTAGAGCTGTAGATCGCGAGACCGCCATAACGGATTGCAAGCTGATAGTAGGCAAAAGAGAGGAGGAAGTTGGCTTCACCCAGGATTCTTTTTTGCTGTGAGGCATCCATGGTGATATTCGGAACATTGTTCAAAACATCAGTGGCTCTTTTAATTGCCTGATAATATGACTTATACGCATTTCCACAAAGGTCTCCTGTCATATTGTTTTGAGTAGCCAGGAAGTTATTCATTGAAATATAATCACCATAGCCATTATCATTCATGTAGGCATTATCGCTGAAGCATTCGAACCCTACCCAATCCTCGCCACCAAGAGCCTCTTCGTCCTGAAATGGAGTATATACACCGGCTAAAGCCGCTTCAGCTTGTGCTGCTGTTTTCCAGAAGGCTGCATCTGTAAATACGTGAGGCTCCTTTTTGAGGAAATCCTTCCCACATGATGCCAGGAGCAGTACCCCCAGTAATATTGGAATATATTTTTTCATTGTATTCATAATGTGATAGAATTAAAAGTTAAAGTTAACGCCGAGTAAGAAGGACTTGGTTTGTGGATAGTTACCCGTATCAACCCCAAAAATATTGCGACTGAAATCACCATAAGCGCCAACTTCTGGATCAAAACCGGTGTACTTGGTAATTGTGATCAGGTTCTGAACGGTAAGGTAAACACGCAGTTTTTGAATTTTCTCACCGATGAGGCTCTTATTAAAGGTGTAACCAACGGTAAGGTTTTTCAAACGGGCATAACCACCATCCTCAAGATAGAGTGTGCTGTATGCTTTGTTATTGTTTGGATCGTTAACCGTAGCACGGGGAACTGAAGTGTTTGTATTCTGTGGAGTCCAACGGTCAAGGATAGCAGGACTGTTATTATATCCTGTTCCCTGCATGAATTCACCACCCAGTTTAAGACCGTTGAAGATCTTATTTCCTGAACTTCCAATCCAAAGCATGCTGACATCAAATCCTTTATATTCCGCATTAAAGTTTATAGAATAGGTGAAGGCAGGAAAACTGCTACCTGCATTGAAACGGTCGTCTGAGCTGATCTGACCATCATGGTTTCTGTCTTCAAACTTAACATCTCCGGCAACAGCATTTGGCTGAATCTTACCTCCATCTGAACCTTTGTAGTTGTCTACTTCACTTTGTGACTGGAAGATACTCATTGCATTCAGAACATAGAAGTGGCCGATTGGCTGACCCTGTGCGATACGTCCGACATTAAAGTTCTTGTAGTTGGCAGCGAAAATTTCTTTGGAGCCTGCAATACCAAATGAAACCAGTTTATTGTCAACATGAGCAACGTTTGCAGTTACTGCATATTTGAATTCATGATCCCTGTTTCTGTATGTAATTCCAAGGTCAAAACCTTTATTGGAAACTTTACCTGCATTACGGAAAGGTGCGTTTCCAACTCCCAGTGATGATACCAGCGGAACCTGAACCAGGATATTGTCGGTCTCTTTATCAAAGTAGTCAGCTGTAACAGTCAGACGATCGTTAAGGAAATTGGCGTCAATACCAAAGTCAGTCTGTGTGGTTACCTCCCACTGAATACTTGGATTTGAGTAGCTGTTTTGGGCTACGGCAGTATAAGAAGCTCCATTAAGTGTTGGAGATCCTACACTTCCAATCGTGCTGTAATACTGGTATCCGGGAATTTTATCATTACCCAGCTGACCCCAGCTTGCACGAAGTTTCAAATCTGAAACGGTATTTGTTAATCCGCTAAAGAAATTTTCTTTCGAGATTCTCCAACCTCCTGATACAGATGGGAATGTTCCCCAACGTTTGTTCTCTGCAAATTTAGCAGAACCGTCAGCACGCATATTGGCTGCAAAAAGGTATTTATCGGAAAATTCATAACTTACACGGCCGAAATAAGACATTAATGCATTATCTCCGGCGCTTCCACTGGCGTGGCTTGGGAAACTTGTTGCATTATCCAGATAGCGCAAAGATGGGCTCTCGTCAGTGAAATCCTGAGCTCCTGCACTTATCCATTCGCTATGGTCAGCTTCCATTGACATACCTGCCAAAGCTGCAACATGGTGTTTATTGATCCGTTTGTCAAATGCCAGGGTATTATTCCATTCATACTGGTAGTAGTTGCTGTAGCTTTCGCCGATATAGTTGTGGTTCATTAATCCGCGACCACCACCCTTGGCAAGAGATTGGAAACTTTTACCATGAGAATAACCTGAAGTATATCCAATATCAGTTTTCAGTGTAAGTACGTTAAAGATCTTATATTCAAGGTACATATTTCCACCAATTGAAGTTCCCTTGTTTCTGTTGTCTTTTACGTTAAGTGAAGCAACAGGGTTTGGAAAGTCACCCGTTGGCGTTCCATAGATTAAGTTGGCTTTGTCTGTCCAAACCGGGGTGTTGCGCATACTGAACATGGCCGAACTAAGTACGCCATCATAACCACCGCGTGTATCGGCACCTTTTTGCTCTGACATAACCACCGAGAAGTTTTCTCCGAAGGTTAGATTCTTCGCAATTTCGTGCTGGCTGTTAAAACGTAAATTATATCTCTTATAATAAGTATCCAAAACAATACCATCATCATTCAGATATCCAAGGCTAAAGATGTAGTTCGATTTTTCTCCACCACCCTGAATGCTGAAGTCACTATTAGAGATAGCAGCAGGTTTTAAGACCTCTTTAAACCAATCGGTGCGTGTAACAGCATTTTGAGGATCATTGTAATAAGTCCAGATTGACTCGGAAGTTGGTATACCATCATTGGTAAGCGCTTCTTTGTGAATCATATTGCGCTGTGTTGCATCCAGTGAAGTTGGCATTTTCCAGACCGACTGGATTCCCTGGCTGGTGTTAAAAGAGACAGCAGGTTTTTGGTTCCTTTTCCCTTTTTTGGTAGTCACAATGATAACCCCGTTGGCACCACGTGATCCATAGATCGCTGCAGAGGCAGCATCTTTCAATACAGACATGCTCTCAATATCTGCAGGATTCAAGCCTCCGATTCCGCCGACAATACCATCCACTACATAAAGCGGGCTATTGTCGTTGATAGAACCTGCACCCCTGATCCGGATCTCGACGCCGCCACCCGGCTCCCCTGAATTCTGAATAACGGTTACACCAGCTGCCTGTCCCTGCAATGCATGTGCGACAGACTGTGTTACACCCTGATTCAACTTTTCAGGTGATACAGATGCAACAGATCCGGTGAGGTCAGCTTTCTTCTGAGTACCGTAACCAATCACAACAACATCGTCAAGTCTCTTGATGTCTTCCCTTAGCACGACATTTACAACCTTTTGATTGGCTGGCTGTTCAATGG
>CANJNY010000084.1 GCA_947475715.1 Prolixibacteraceae bacterium | reverse complement strand
TCAGAAAGATAAAAATGAGAATTAACTTGATTTCCCTGTTACTCCTGATCAGCCTTGGACTTAATGCCCAAAATCCGGGACAAATAATTTCCCGAATGGGCGATGTAAATGTTGAGTCGTTTGATGAAGGGTGGCTGTTTAAACGCTTTGGTCTCCAACCTGAAGGAACAAGTGTTGCTGAACCGGAAAATCTGGAATCTTCAGCATTAGCCGATACTTCATGGCGGAAACTCGATCTGCCCCATGATTGGGCAATTGAAGGCCCCTTTAGACTGGAACTTACCGGAGAAACAGGAAAATTACCCTGGAAAGGAATCGGATGGTACCGGAAACATTTTACAGTATCTGCCACAGATGCCGAAAAGCAGATCTTTCTCGATTTCGACGGAGCAATGGCAAATGCTCAAATCTGGCTCAACGGACAGTATGTCGGAACCTGGCCTTATGGATACAACTCTTTTAGGATGGATCTTACGCCATTCATCAAATACGGTCAGGAGAATGTGGTTGCCGTCCGACTCGATACGGAGAAATGGGATTCCCGCTGGTATCCAGGAGCGGGCATCTATCGCCATGTATGGATCGTAAAAACCAATTCGGTACATATTGCCCATTGGGGAACATTCATTACCACTCCTGAGATTTCAGATGCCTCAGCAACGGTTAAAATGGATCTAACGATTGAAAACCAGGGAAAGACAACCACCGATGCAACTGTTCAAACTGCTGTTTACGAACTGGATGGCCAAAACAGACCCGGAGCAAAAGTTGCTTTGCTCACAAATCAGACAATCAAAATTGAGCCGGGAAAAAACAGTGCAATTTCAGCTCAAGGAAAGATTATTCACCCGAAGCGGTGGGATATCAAATTACCAAATCGCTATGTTGCAAAAACGACAATTACTGTCGGAGGTAAGGTTATCGATACGTATAATACTCCATTTGGAATTCGCACCACTGAATTTACAGCCCGTAACGGATTTCTTTTGAATGGCCGCCGCGTCGAAATCCAGGGAACCTGCAACCATCATGATTTAGGCTCATTAGGTGCGGCAATCAATACAAGTGCCTTGAGACGACAATTAACAATTTTGAAAGAGATGGGATGTAACTCCTTACGAACCTCTCATAACCCTCCCGCTCCGGAACTGCTCGAACTGGCTGACCAAATGGGTTTCCTGGTGTGGGACGAGACTTTCGACTGTTGGAAAGCCGGAAAGAAAAAACTGGACTACAACCAACTCTATGATCAATGGCACGAAAGAGACATCAAAGCATTGGTTCGCCGCGACCGGAATCATCCTTCTGTATTTATCTGGTCGATTGGGAATGAGGTACCGGATCAGAAGGATGTGGAGATGACCAGACATCTGGCAGCGATTGTTCGAAGTGAAGATTCCACACGTCCGGTATCGAATGGGTATAATGATCCCGACAGGAGCCGTGAAGCGGGATCACCGGTTTCATTGGATATTATGGGGGTAAACTATTTTTTCAACGCGCAACCGAAATGGGACGCCGATCCGCGCTATTCGATCAAGCCTACATTGGGGAGCGAAACCTCATCCTGTGTAACTTCACGTGGTGAATATTTCTTTGGGACCGAATATAAGAACTGGCAGATATCCTCTTATGATAACGCAAAACCCGACTGGGGCTGTATTCCGGATGTCCAGTTCCGAACCAATGCCAAATTCCCGCATTTATTAGGTGAATATGTCTGGACCGGATTTGATTATCTGGGTGAACCTACACCTTACAACTCCGACGAGACCAATCTGCTGAACTTCCTGAATGATCCTGCCAAAAGGGCAGAACTTGAAAAGAAAATGGAAGAGCTCCGTAAAAGCAATGCCCCATCACGAAGCAGCTATTTTGGCATTGTCGACCTCGCCGGATTTCCGAAAGACCGGTTTTATCTCTACCAGTCTCATTGGCGTCCCGATTTTCCAATGGCACACATCCTGCCACACTGGAACTGGACCGAGCGTATCGATTCAATAACCCCCGTTCATGTTTACACTTCGGGAGATGAAGCTGAATTATTTCTAAACGGAAAGAGCCTTGGCCGCAGGATCAAAAAAGCCGGAGAGGATTTCCGCCTGGTATGGGACAATGTAAAATATATACCCGGCGTCGTTAAGGTGATTGCCTATAAAAACGGAAAACAATGGGCTACTGACGAAGTTAAAACAACTGGCGCCGCTTCCCGATTAAATCTTAGTTCTAATCGTCCCTCCATTGCATCCGATGGATCTGATCTGGCTTATATCACCGTAAAGGTTCAGGATAAAGAGGGTCTAACTGTACCCCGCTCAAAGCCCCTGTTGAAATTTGCCATTGAAGGTCCGGGTGAAATTGTATCAACCGACAATGGCGATGCAACAAGCTTTGTTTCATTTCAGAGTCACGAGAGGGAGGCGTTCAATGGTATGGCGTTGGTGATCGTAAAAGCTAAAAAAGGGGCAAAAGGGAGTTTTTCGGTTAAGGTAATCAGCGATAAACTAGAAGAAGGCAAAGTAACAATACAAGCGAATAAAGCAGTCAGTAATTAATCTGAATCAGAACCGCATATTTTGAAATCCAGAAAAGAGAGTAATCCAAACCCGCTTTGGATCCTGCTGGTACTTATTTTAGGAACAGTGTTAATCGTAGGATTCGCGCCGGGAATGGCTATCCTTGCGGCATTAAATTATTATGCCCATTTGAACCTTGACAAAATGCATATGTGGGGTTTCTCAGTCTTTACAAGTCTGATGATCTTTTTTGCTTTCTATTTTGTCGGTAAAAAAGGGGTTAAGCCGGCCCTTATAAACTATGTGTTACTCTCATTTAGTGTAATCGGATTAATGATTTACCTGATGTATCGTTTTCAGGAACCATTTTATGTGATAATCTATTCTGATTTTTTTGGGGTAGTGGTAAGTTAAGTAATAAGAAGGATAAAATGTCGCAGTTTAGATCTTTCCATGCGACAACAAGAAAAATCACGCAAAGTACCCGGGAGTTGTGAAACTGAAACATCAAAACAGACAACTTGAAAAATTCGCGAAAAGTTACTAAGGTCCAAGACTTTGCCTCTTTTCGGCTTTGCGTGCTAAAAAGAGTTATATAGGTGCCACCAATACACTATCTGCCAGCTGGCAGACACCCAAATACATCCCAAGAATGCCTTTGGTGCCTTTTTGTCCGTCAACCGACAGATTGCCGATTTGGTGTCGAAAAGAATTTTTTATCAACTTAAAAGTTTAATACTAAATACGACATCTGATTCACTATTGTCCAATTCCTTTAACGGTATGGTTTTCACTTGATTTCTTACCCCTATTTAATCGAATATTTATACTTATACTTCTCAAACAACTGAGTTTGTTTATTATCCAGATTGATCTTCCGACCCTGAATAAACGCCTCCGTAACCTTGCTGCTTTTCATATCCAGAAGGTCCCCTTCGCTCACTACAACATTGGCATCCTTCCCTTTTTCGAGGGAACCTGTTAGATTGTCAATACCAAGTATTTTAGCGGCATTTAAAGTAATCGATGTGAGTGCCTCCTCTTTGGTTAATCCATACGCAGCCATTGTTCCGGCCTGAAAAGGGATATCACGCTGACGCCAGTAACCAAATCCCTGGTCTTCGCAAATGGTAAATACAACGCCTGCCTTTTGAAGGGCAGCTCCGTTTTTATAGGGCTGGTCCACATCATCATCATCCATCGAGGGTAAGCTATGGGGTTGAGCCAATATTACAGCTGCGTTATTTTCCCTCAGTATCTCAGGTATTATCCAACTGTCGCTACCTCCAACGATTACCAGTTTAAACCCAAACTCCCTGGCAAAGTCAATGGCAATGATCATCTCACGTACCAGGTCACAATGGACGAAAAAAGATTGCGAGTGATTAAATAAACCCTTGACTGCTTCAAACTTTAAGTTAATTTTTAAATGATTTGGCTCATTATTGTAGGCTTTGGCCTCCCGGAAAAAAGTCCGAACCTCCTCAATCTTATCAAGCCCCTGTTTGACTGCATCAACCTGTTCTGCGGAGACTCGCCCCGGAGGAACGGCCTGATTTAAAAGTACCGGCATATTGAAATGAATTCCGTTATCTGTTTTATAGGCAGCATCTTCCCAGTTCCATGCATCGAGCTGAACAACAGAGGAGGTACCACTTAAAATGCCTCCTGCCGGTACAATGTGCGCCAGTAAAATCCCATTGGTGCGTAACGTATTAATAATCTTACTGTCGGTGTTATAAGCCACAAGCGAATGAACATTTGGATTCATGGCTCCTACCTCATTATAATCAGCGGTTGAGCGAACAGCACTAACCTCAATTAATCCTAGGTTTGTACTCGCAGCTATAATTCCGGGATAGAGATGCTTCCCTTTTGCATCAACAATAACTGTTGAAGAGGAAGATTGAGTTTCACCCTTCCCCACAGCGGTTATCTTTCCCTTTTCGAATAAGATAAATCCGTTCTCAATGACCTGACCATTTCCCTGATGAATGGTTCCACCTTTAATAAGTACCGGAGCCATCTGAGCCGGCGATGGGTACATATTCTCCTGGGCATTTGCTGTCAAACTGCAAATCAGGATTAGATAAAAAAATATTGTTTTCATCGATTTCCACGCATTTAAGGGCATAATATTGTTTCTAAATTAAAGTAGTTTTAAATTTATTACTGGAGTTCTGTTGATGTTACCCGATGCTCCAGTCGATCCTGCAAACTATTCACATCGTGACATCCCTCCTGACAGTAGTTTCTTGCCCCAAATGAAGGTGTTGCCGGCACCGTCTTTTCACCACCTTTTTTCGCAGTGATCATCTTCTGGATTAACCTTGTCCGTTCTTTGAGGATATCTTTACGAAGCTGCAGATCTCTCTCCCGGTCAAAGTAAATAATACCGTCCACAAGTGTTATTTCAGCTTTAGCATAGATACTCAACGGATGATCGCTCCACAAAACAAGGTCAGCATCCTTTCCTACTTTAATGCTTCCGGTCCGGTCACCAACATGGAGCATCGTGGCCGGATTAATGGTTACCATCTTCAAGGCATCCTGTTCGTCCATATTGGCATATTTTACGCTTTTTGCAGCTTCCTGGTTAAGCCTTCTTGCCATCTCCGGATCATCACTGTTAATAGCTACGTTTACCCCCTCTTTCTGCATCAGGTAAGCATTCTGAGGAATAGCATCAACAACTTCCATTTTATAACTCCACCAATCACTGAACGTAGAGGCATTGGAACCATGCGCCATCATTTTATCGGCAACCTTATAACCTTCCAGAATATGGGTGAACGTATTGACCGTGAAATTAAATTTATCCGCAACTTTAATCAGCGAGTTAATCTCACTCTGAACATAGGAGTGACAGGTTATGAACCGCTTCTTATTCAGAATTTCGGACAATGCTTCCAGTTCAAGATCCTTTCGTTTTGCTGAACCCAGCTTCTGATATTCGGTAGCCCGTATGAATGCATCTGTCAAGACCTCTTCAACCCCCATCCGGGTATCGGGAAACCTCGGATTACTCGAATAATAAGAACGCTTGACATTTTCACCTAATGCAAATTTTATAAACGGATCCCACTTGTCGAATTTCATTTGTGAAGGATCGGAACCCCACCGAAGTTTGATCAATTGTGTCTGTCCTCCGATCGTATTACAACTACCATGAAGAATATGACTGCTGGTAACTCCACCACTTAACTGACGGTAAATATCGACATCCTCCGGATTAATAACGTCACCAATGCGAGTCTCGGCGGTAACACTCTGAGAACATTCATTGATCTCTCCGGAAGCCGCAATGTGTGAGTGTTCATCAATAATCCCGGCAGACAAATGCTTGTCTGAACCATCAATTATTTTTGCACCAGCCTCCTTTAAGTTCCTCCCTATTGCGGCAATTTTTCCATTTCGGACAAGTACATCTGTATTTTCCAGTTTACCCTCCTTTTCAGAGGTCCAGACCGTTGTATTTTTTATTAAAATAGTCTCCTGCCCCGGCATTTGCTTAAAACCATAGCCATTAAACGGAAAAACTACTTCACCCTCAATCTTAAAATCGGTTTTTTTTAGTTTCGTGGTATCGGCTGAAAGTGTCATTTCGCCAGACTTCGAGGCGATCCAGTTTACCCATTTTCCATTTCCGGTCTGTCCGGTTCCGCTCCAGCTGTCATCGCTCATTACACCACTTAACATGACTTTAAACGCAGTATCTTTTTTAGAGGTAATGGTTAGTTTAACCAGCCGGTCATTCATTTGAAGGTCGGATCTTAACGTGTCCTTACCAATTAAAAGCGAACCTGGTTTGGCCCCATCGCCCTTTAGCTCCAGGCGGTAACTCTCCTTGTCTATTACCAGAGAATAATTTCCTCTGCGATCGAGCCAGCCCTCTTCCCTTATGACATATTTATTCCCCTGAATCCAGTTTTGAAAGAGTATTGATTTATCAGCAAAAACAGGGCCCGAAGTGATCAGGAAGTTTGCAATTTTGCCATTCGAAAGGCTACCCACCTGATCATAAATGTTCAACAGCATGGCGGGAGTCTTTGTAAGTGCATCGAGCGCATTTGTCTCACTTAAGCCGGCTTGAATTGCCTTCCTAAGATTTGACATAAATGAATTCAGATCTTTTAGTCCATTTGCCGTAAGGGCAAAACTTATTTTTGCCTTTTCAAAAGCTGCCGGATTTAGCGGTGCCATTTCCCAATGTTTTAAATCGGCTAACGATACAAATCGTGAATCAGCCGGATCGTCTACATCCATTGCCTGGGGAAAATTTAAAGGTAAGATATACGCAGCATTTGTTGATTTAATTTCGCTAATTCGCTGATATTCATTTCCTGATCCTTTAATAATATACTGAATACCAAATTCATCCCCAACTTTATCTGCTCTCAGATCACTCCATTTATCATTACTCTCGAAAATCTGAGGTAAAGCGCGGTTATCATTAAATGCCTTCAGCGAAAGATTTATCCCCTCTTCGGCTGGTTTGGATTGGTACCATTGTGCGTCGAGATAGTTTTGACGCAAAAGAGCAATTGCTCCCATTAATGAAGTGGGATAATCCTGCGTGCTACTCCCCTTATCGAAAGAAAAATTGGCAGAGGCCTTCTCCTTAACTATAACCTTATTCTCTTTTTCCGTACTCAGGGTAACAACCGCTCCCGTGCCACGTGAAATCCCGTCCATCTGATGGGTTAGTACAGTTCCAATTCCTATTGCACGTAACTCTTTGGCTTTTGCGGCATTTACCCGAAATAATTCGGAACCATTTATTTCACTCCTGATCGCCTGATTCCATCCAAAGGCCCCTTTTTTTGCGGAAAGCATTGGAGAACCAGAACCTTCAGCTTTACTCCCTTGCAAACCATAATCTGAGTATATATCAAGAAATGAGGGATAGATATATTTCCCTTTGCAGTCAATAATTACTGCATCTTTGGGAATTGATATCCCTGTACCTATAGTCTCAATCTTCCCAAGCCTTACAATCATTGATCCATCCACAACCGTAGTGCGTGAGTCCTGAATAATAGTGGCATGAATAAATGCATAACACCCTTCGCGGGGATTGGCAACATCATTCACCGGAAAAGTATTCTGCGCATTTGACTTAAAGGTCAAGAAAACAGATATAAATAGTAAAAAAGCAGTTAATTTTATCATTAATGGACTATTTTAATATAGGTATTGATGGGATAAAAGTAATAATTCAATGGGAAATCAGTGTTATATGTTTTCGAATATTTAAATCATTAGAACACTTATCCGCCAGTCGGCGGACACTAAAATCTAACCATATCTTTGGTTTCTTTTGGGGGTATTGGTGTTTTGGTGGCAAATTTTTCATTTTTTGATCTCGCAGAAAGCAGTAAATCATGAAAATTCAACCTTAATTCAACCCTTTAAACCGGTTTCGGTATTCCGAAGGTGGTAATCCGTGTATTTTTTTGAATTGTTTGTTAAAATGGCTCAGGTTATTAAAGCCGCTGTCCAAACAAACCTCGAAGATGCTCAGATCTTTATCCATCAACAACTTACAAGCCAGCTCAACTTTCAATTGATTCAGATACTCAAAAATTGTCTTTCCCATATTCGACCTGAAAAAGCGGCATAATGAACCTTCCGCCATATTGACAAGTTCTGCCAACCGTTTTAAATCAATCTGTTCCAGATAATTTTTCATCAAAAACTCGTGAATTACTGCAATCCGCTTATTTCCGGTTGTAAAACGCATCTTCAGATACTCTTTACTGGCAAGCTGGATATTGGTTTCACTCCGGCCAATAATGTCCATAAGCTTAAAGAAATGGAGCATTCTGTCAAAACTCTTAAGATAAGGAAGTTGAAGCATCAGTTCACTGACTTCGTTAAGTGTCTGTCCAACAATCTGGATCCCTCTTTCGGATAACGCTATTGCCCTGGCAATATATTTAAATTCAGGAAGCAATAAAAGCTGCGCAGAGACTACCTCTGATGTAAATTGGAGATATACCATTTCCAATGTCCTTGTCGAATGGGTACGCGTCTCTTTGTCCGCAATCCATACATGGGGAAGGTTCCTGCCGATAAATACCAAATCACCGGGTTGAAATTCTTCGATTGAATCTGCTACAATCCGTTTCCCGGCACCTTCGAGAATAAAACTTATTTCAAAGTTATTGTGGTAATGCCAGGTGCTTTTCTCCATGTTATCCTGAAAAATACCAATGACAAAAGATTCATCATCTTTTATCCCTATTTTCTCAAACGATGCAGCCATTATGGTAATAATTAAACCAAAAACAGACAATATGTTAATATCGCATCGAAAGTAGTAAAAATTGATGATGATTAACCAGTTAAGGATTTTTAATTTTGTAGTACCATTAAACAGGTACAGACTAAAACCACTAAATTATGGAAGATTTACTCGTAAAATTACTTGAAGCAGTTGAATTTGGCAAAGTCGATAAGAAGTCACCATATCCGCCGCAACTTCGGGATATGGATGGAGCTCACGAATTGACAATTAGTGCTATCGAAGCGGGGATTAAACCACAAATAATTCTGGAGGAGGCATTAATTCCGGCCATGTCCAAAGTGGGGAAAAAGTTTGCAGAATGCAAAATCTTTGTTCCTCAAATGTTGATGTCAGCCCGGGCTATGGGAGCTTCGATGTTTCAGTTAAAACCTTTTTTTGCTTCAGGTGCAATCAAAACTAAGGGGACCTTTATTATCGGTACCGTAAAGGGGGACTTGCATGACATCGGGAAAAATCTTGTCTCCATGATGGTTGAAGGTGGCGGCTGGTCTATTGTTGATTTAGGTGTTGATGTCGGTTCAGACAAATTTGTTGAGGCGCTAAAAAACAACCCGGGAGCCGTAATCGGTCTCTCGGCACTGTTAACCACCACGATGGTCAATATGGGAGAGATTGTCTCAACAATCAGAGAGCATGCCCCTGAAACTAAAATACTGATAGGTGGTGCCCCTGTAACTGCAGAATTTTGTCAACATATTGGTGCAGACTTTTATGCACCCGATCCTCAAAAAGCGGTTGAATATATGAATAAACTGGCGTCATAAAACCAATTGCCCATACGTAGAGACGCACAGCCGTGCGTCTCTGCATTGCAACCAGATCAATTCAGCTGTAGAAATCTCAATGCGATAAAATTATCGCAAAGCAAGTTTATTTGCCTTTTTTATGCCCGAAAATAAAACCCAAAGCATTAACAATCAATATTATGAAGTATAAAAATCTAATTATAAATGATCCTAAGGAGTTAATGTTCGGTATCGCCCCAAACCCCGTAAAAACCAAACGAGGATTGGTCATTGGCGGAGGCCAGGTTTATGCCGAATTAAATTTTACACTTCCTGTTATGAGCATAAATAACAGCACACTGAATCAGGTTTATACCCATTATCGCGAAATTGCAGAGGGAGCGCTGGAGCATGCCTTACATATGAACTCGAAAGGGATCGTTCTTGAATTTGAGACACTTCTTGAAATGACAAAGACCCCTTCGATTGGAGTGGAGATCGTGAAAATCATGAATGAGGTTTGTGAGAATTATTACCAAAAGCATGGACTTTCTTCCGAAATACGGCTTACCCCTAATGACTTGCGCGAGTTTGAACGGCCGGCCCGTCAGCGAAGTTCTCAACATCTGGAGCCGATGATGGAACTCTTTGAGCAGGGTATGATTGCAGGTGGGGACCTGTTGTCGATCGAAAGTACCGGAGGGAAAGAGGTTTCAGACGAGGCGCTGATGATGTGCGATGTCAAAGGGATGGTGTTTGCATTGGCTGTTTTAGGAGTAAGAGATATGCACTTTCTTTGGGAAAAGATTGTTGCTTTGGCTAATAAACACGGTAAAATTGCTGCCGGAGATTCTGCCTGCGGTTTCGCAAACACAGCGATGGTATTGGCAGAAAAAAAATATATTCCGAAGGTATTTGCAACCATTGTCCGTGTTATATCTGTTGTCAGGTCAATTGTTGCCATGGAAGAGGGGGCAATTGGCCCCGATAAGGACTGTGGCTATGAAGGACCGTTTCTAAAGGCAATTACAGGAATCCCAATTTCAATGGAGGGGAAAACTGCTGCATGTGCTCACCTTAGTCCATTGGGAAATATAGCCTCTGCCTGCGCCGACCTGTGGAGTAACGAATCGGTTCAGAATATCAAACTACTATCCGGAATGGCCCCCACCGCCTACCTGGAACAGCTCGAATATGATGCCCGCCTGATGAATGCAGCACTCAATGCAGGTAAGGTACACGCTCATATTCTTCAGCAATTGCTTGTCGCATCAGATGTTTATACCGATCCTCAGGCACTGATTCTTTCCCCTGAAAATGTAATTCGTATTTCCAACCAACTGATAAAAGGAGACTCGTATGTGGCAAACGCCAAAAACGGCGCCCTTGCAGCACTGGATATTATTGAGGAGGCACTGTTATCGGGTAAAATGAAACTTCCGGAACTTGAAACCGGATATCTTCCAATACTACGTGACGATCTAAACACGATTCCTGAAAATGAGAGCGAATTTATTGCCATGATGCTTCCACTTCTGGATGAAAGTAAATTTACATTGGCAGAATACGGACTTTAAAAATTATTAATGAATAATGGTTAATGAGAAAATTCCGGTAAATATTATTACAGGTTTTCTGGGTTCGGGCAAGACAACTGCGATTATTAAACTGCTCAACAATAAGCCTTCCACCGATCACTGGGCTGTAATTATCAACGAATTCGGGAAAGTCTCAATCGACAGTCAAACATTGCGTTCATCGGCAGATTCAGGGAACATCTATGAAGTTTCGGGAGGATGTATCTGCTGCTCAGCAAAGGGATACTTCCGTGAAAACCTGGAGCAAATAATCGCAATCGGCTCCTTCTCCCGTATAATTATAGAACCCAGCGGCCTGGGTGGAATCGGTATGGTTTCCGAAATAGTTCTGACAATGAGCAATCTCAAGCTGCTGCAGATAATTTGTTTGGTAGATATCTTTGGACTTGAGCTCGAAAAACTTCAACGACTCCCGATCTATCGTAACCAAATCCTGAAAGCAGATGTGATTGTTTTCACTAAATGCGACCTGCTAACTGAGAAAACGACTGAAAATCGACTGGTTGAAAAATTCAAATCATTATTCCCCGGTAAACGCTCCTTTATTAATCGTGGAGATGAATTTTTCTGGACTACCCTATTCGATTCAGATGATTGTTCATTCACCGAAGAAAATAATTTCCGGATGATTTCAGCTGCAGACACACAACTTACAGATTCCAATTTTCACGCATTCAGCTATTATTTCGATGCCGCCACCATTTTTTCAAAAGATAAGCTAATCAATGTCTTTAAAGATCATCCTGAAATATTAAGAGCGAAGGGTCATATTCATACCGTTGAGGGATGGAGGCTACTTAATTTCACCCTCTCCGGCTCACTGTTTGAACCAAGTCCGGGCAAGGGGCAAAGTGAGCTGATCCTGATCACCGAAAGGTTACAATCTAATCCTGAACAAAACCTTGAATTAGAAATAAATTCTGCAATTGTCGAACCTCAGAAATCAGCAGAATGAAGTTAACATTTGCTTTTTTATTTGCGATACTCTGCGTACTTTGCAAGACCGATATTTAGATTCTCTGTCCTTTTATGGAACTAAGTTCATATGAAACGAGCATGTTCGATAAACACGAATGAATACCTCACATGCGAGTTCCCCCGATGGATCGGGGCAAGCTATCCGGCAATTAAAAAACAAATTATATTCGGATGAAAAAACATATCATCTCCCTCCACCCGCTTGGAAAAGAGTTAAAGGTCAACGACCAGACCCCTCTGATCGATGTTCTCCATGAATTTGGGGTGGAGTTCCCTTGCGGGGGAAAAGGGACCTGTGGAAAATGCCGGGTCAGATTACTTAACGGGGAACTGAATGTTACGAAGGATCAGCAAAAGAAATTAGATCAGCTGGGGCTTGATTCAGACTGGAGACTTGCCTGCTATAGCAAATGCACCAGTGATATAACACTCGAAATTGAGCAATTTAAACACCTGATACTGGCGGACGAAACCGAGTTTTTTTTCGTGCCGGGAAAAGGTTTTGCCATTGCAGTTGATCTGGGAACCACAACAATCGTAGCCCAGTTAATCGACCTTTCAACCGCACAGGTTATGGCTGTTGAAACAATGGTGAATCCTCAGGTCAGGTTTGGAGCCGACCTGATTTCGCGGATACAGGCATGCCTGGAAGGTTCGGCTTCCGAAATGACACGAATTATCCGTGCAGCAATTGGAATGATGATAACCCTGATGCTAAAGAAGCATGATGTAGAACTCGAAGAGGTTATTCTGGTTGGGAATACGGTGATGCAATTAATATTCAGCAATTGTGATGTTTCGCCACTCGCTGCTTACCCTTTTCATTCCACAAATCTTGGGATGAAAATACTCACAACAACTGAACTAAACTGGAAATTTAAAGTAAATAAAAGGATAAAATTTTATCCCTCCATTGGAAGCTTTGTCGGGAGCGACATATTGGCAGGAATAGTTGCTACCGGATTACACCTCAAAGAAGAGTATACGGCATTAATTGATCTTGGAACAAACGGTGAAATTGTAATCGGAAACAAGCAAAGGATAGTTTGTGCTTCAACAGCAGCGGGGCCGGCTTTTGAAGGGGCGAATATCTCTATGGGAATGAGAGCTGTAACCGGAGCAATTTCATCCCTCAAACAGGCTGATGGTCAGCTCAAGGCAAACGTGATAGGAAATACGATAGCGAAGGGGATCTGCGGAAGTGCACTTATTGATGCAGTAGCCATCCTGCGTAAACTCGATCAGCTTGGGATGTTCGGAGAGATTAATTCCGGAGAACCTGATATTTTATTGTCTGGCAAAGTAAGACTCACACAGCAGGATATTAATGAGTTCCAGCTTGCAAAAGCCGCAATTGCAGCCGGGCTTTTCATTCTGGCAAAAGATTTGGAAATTGAACTCTCCCATATTAGTGAATTATATATCGCAGGTGGATTTGGAAATTATATCAATATCGATCATGTTGTTGAGACGGGAATGATTGAACTGTCGCCAAAAAAAATCCATAAAATGGGTAATACCGCACTTATCGGTGCCAAAATGTTTCTGTTCTCAGATCTTTCAACCATTGATGAGATCTTGAAAAAAGCAACACTTGTGAATCTGGAAGCCGACCGGTCATTTCAGGATATTTACGTCGATAAAATGCTGTTTCTATAAGGAACCGGATAAAAGCAAGGAGAAGAAAAAGGTATGGAGTGCCTTAAAATCTGTAGGAATAAGGAAAAACTGTTATTCAGGAGGTAGAGGGTACCGAAATACGAATCCTCATTAAATACTTCACTAAAGAAATCAAAATAAAAATTAAGCTCCAACCATTTTTTTTAATATGTTTGCCTTCCATTAAATCCCCCGATAACTCTGCCGTTGATCGGGTAACCAAAACATTGCAATAATGAAAGAAATAAATCGCAGATCGTTTGTGCAAAAATCAGGAATTATTGCCGGCACAACCTTTGCCGCATCGATGGTACCCGGAAGTGTTAGTTGCAAAAGTCCATCTGATCATATCGGAGTTGCATTGATCGGCTGTAAAAATATGGGATTTACGGACCTTAAAGCCTTTCTGGATGAGCCAAATATAACATGCATTGCCCTTTGCGATATAGATCAAAAAATTCTCGAAGAGCGAGCCGCTGAAATTGAGAAACTAAAAAGCAAGCGCCCTCAAATCTTCACCGATTTCAGAAAATTACTCGAATTAAAAGAGATTGATGTGGTTATCATCGGAACCCCCGATCACTGGCACGCATTAATAATGATTATGGCGCTTGAGGCGGGAAAACATGTATATGTCGAAAAACCAATGGGACACAGCATCGAAGAGTGTCTGACGATGGTAAAAGCAGCTGCTAAATATCCCAAACAGGTTGTTCAGGTTGGGATGTGGCAGCGCAGTTGCCAACACTGGCTTGATGCATCAGACTATGTCCGTTCCGGGAAACTGGGCGATGTAAATCTGGTGAAAGCCTGGATATATAAAGGGATGGGTGAGCCCGTTCCGGCACAACCCGATTCGGAAGCTCCCGGCTATATTGACTATAATATGTGGCTTGGTCCTGCACCCAAACGCCCATTTAATAAAAACAGATTCCATTACGATTTCAGATGGTTTTGGGATTATGCCGGTGGTGCAATGACCGACTGGGGAGTTCACCTGCTCGATTTCGCCGTTTACGGAATGAACGCTGGATATCCCGATGCTATTGCCCCGGGCGGTGGTTGTTTTCTGAATAAAGGGGTTATTGAGACTCCGGATATTCAGCAGGCCATCTACAGCTATCCCAACCATACGATGATCTGGGAATGTGGCTTAATCCCAAGAATGGGGCCTTATGGAATGCATCATGGCGTCTCGTTTACCGGTAGTCGTGGAACATTGATTGTCTCAAGAAATGGGTGGATGGTCACTTCTGAAGTGAGCAATAAAGATCAAAAGAAATACATTGAAGATATTCCGAATCAACCCCCGATCGGAGGATTAAAGGAGCATGTGAAAAACTTCCTCAACGGAATCCGCAAAGGGGATAAACAAAATGCATCGGTTGAAGTAGGTGCTCAGACAGCGATTATTTCAGAGATGGGGAATATCGCCTATCGCACAGGAACACTCCTTCATTGGGATTCCAAAACCATGAAATTCGCCGAAGAGGAAGCAAATAAACTTGCAAAGCTTACCTATCGTGATCCATGGAAACTACCGGTATTCTAAATATCAACCGAAATAAATCGGTAAAAATCTGTGTCATCCGGGATCAAAAAATATTGAACACCGATGACACAGATGCTACAGATTAACACCGATTGAACTTATTTTATCGTGAACTCGTAGCTCCCCGATTTTAATTTAATCAGATTTAATCCCGGTCCGCTTTTTATTACTTGAATTGGCCCGTTTGGAGTTAATTCCTTACCCCCTTCAAAGATTTTATTTCCTTTTAAAGATAGATCGGCAGTGCTATTGGGTGGAATAGTAATCCGGTATTCAATTTTCGTCCCCACTCTTTTCCATGCAGAGGTAACCTTCCCATAAGGACCAATATGGGTTGCCTCAAAACTGCCAAGACCCTTTACAAAATCGGGACGCAGAATAATATTTTTAAATCCTGGCTGTAACTCGTCAGGATAGATTCCACCCAAAGATTTATAAAACCATGCCCCAATTTCACCAAACATAATATGATTCAGTGACATATCCGATTTGGCATCAACAGGCCAGTTCTCATACAGGGTAGTTGCTCCGTTTACAATCCACCATCCCCACGAAGGGTAGCTCTTCTGCAAGGCTACTTCATAAGCCAGATCGGCATACCCATTTGCACTCAGCGCATTTAAAATTGTTTTGGTCCCAAGCAAACCCACATCAATATGTTTTCCATCCGCAATTACACGCTTAGCCAGATTGGCTGCAACCTGACTCTTCAACTCCTCCGGCACGACTCCCCAATGAAGCGGAGCACTCAATTCAGTTTGAAAACCACTTGCATAAATTGCAGTTTCACGGTTAAGGAATTTTGAATTTATGGCATTTTTAATCTTTAGAGCCAAAGCCGTATACTTTTCATAATCCCCTTTTTTACCCAGAATATTTGCAGCCTTTGCCACAATGGTTGCATCGGTAAAATAAAAGAGTGATGAGGTGAGCTCTTTTGAAGCCTCAGCCTTAACCGGAATCCAGTCCCCAAGTCCCCAGTCGGTTAGGCCGGATGGGCTGATCCCACTGATATGGTCAACATAGCGACAAATGTTGTCATAGCAATCGGAGAGCAACCTGGTATCTCCATAAAAAAGGTAAATATTCCATGGGATAATGGCAATGGTGCTTGTCCAGTCCGGCCCGTTGGCCCAGGTGTATCCCCATCCGCTTGAGGGTATAATAGCCGGAAGAACACCATTGGGTTGCTGTTCATCACGATGATCAGCAAGCCATTTTTCATAAATTGTAATTCCGTCAAAATTATATAATCCTATTTCAACAGCAGTATGCGCATCACCGGTCCATCCGTTCTTTTCACGCTGCGGACAATCAGTGGGATAACCAAAGAGGTTAGACAAATAAGAGCTGTTTGTAGCCTTCCATATCTTATTCAATATCGAATCTGAAGATTGTACAGTACCCACTGAAGGGACATCACTATGCATGAAATAACCTGTCAGACTTTGTAGGGTTAATTCTACAGGTTGACTGCTGGTTACCTCAACAAACTGAAACCCTTTATAATTAAACGAGGGTTTAAAGCTCTCCTCTCCCACTCCACTTAAGGTGTAAATATCTGTACCGAAGGGGTCAAGGTCATTGGTTGGCCGGTAATGAGCATCAATATTCGATTGGTCGACCAGTCCGTCTGACTTGAGTCTTTCTCCATGCTTCAACCGGATTACTGTCCCTGCAACACCATGGACCTTCAATTGGCTTACGCCGGCAATATTCCGGCCAAGATCAAATAGATAATGAGAATCACTCAAACGGGTAATTGTTTTAGCAGACACGACCTCAACATCCCGAATAGGTTGAAGCGATTGCGCAACGATATTTCCGGAAGGGGCAGCCACAGGTATCGAATTTTGCCATTTTGAATCATCGAATCCGGGCATACTCCATCCCGGCTGAATCAACCGTCCATCAATATGTTCACCGGTATAAATGCTGTTAAAGACAACCTCACTCAGCGACGTTTTCCAAAGAATTCCTGATGGAATAATCTCCTGGGAACCATCGGAATAGGTTATATGAATATCCATACAAAAACGGGGACGGGCACGCCAGGGTGCCTGATCAAAATACCATACAGCCGTTGACTGGTGATTATACCAGCCGTTTCCCAGGATTATTCCAACCGCATTTTCTCCGTTCCTAAGCATTGTGGTGAGATCATGCGTAACATATAATGTACGGCGGTCAAAACGGGTATACATGGGATCAAGCCGGTGATCGCCGGATTTCTTTCCGTTAACATATAACTCAAATAATCCACCTGCAGCAACATAAGCGCGCGCCGAACGGATTTGCCGGGAAATTTGAATTGTTGTGCGAAAAAGCGGAGCCGGTTTTAAATTGATATCCCGGTTATCGGTTATCCATTCCCCTTTCCAGTTTTTCATCTCCTGCATTCCGGTTTCAAAACTTGCCGGAATTTTATTTGAAATTAACTCGCCCTGAGAATTCCAAACCCTGACACACCAGTAATAGCGTGTAAATGGACTTAACTTCAGACCCTGATATTGGGCAAGCATGCCGGAGGAATTTATTTTTTCGGATGTCCATTGATCTCCAATTCCGTTGACCACTTTGGAGGAATCTGTTCCAACAATAAGCTGATAAGCCCGTTGCGAAACATTCCGACTCTCATCAATCAGATACCAGGTAAACCGGGGATGCCGGGGATCAATTCCTATTGGATTTACAAGATACTCACACCTCAGATTACCTACCTTGACGGTCGCAAACAATTGGTCCGCCACAATCGTCATTGCTGCCAGCAAAAAAACCACATGCAATTTTGTTCTCATAAATTCATCATTAAGTCGTTATTTTTCTTCAATCAGTATCCTGTTATAATATTTTATCAAATACCATATCCCAAAGTAATTCAATAACATATAAAAAAATATGGTTTTTTAAGTTCAAATATTTCAACCCATCAATAATACTATTTTTCACTATCATAGTGTCTATATCTATAATAAAAATAATAGAATTTCACGAATCAATACCTCCCTTTGGATATCTCATTGAAAGTAAAATTATTATTCTAAATTAAACCCCCCTGATACGTATATTTCACTATATATCAATCAATTAAAAATATTTTTATTTAAACATAATACACAAGCACATCAGAACGATCAAAAAAATGGTAACTTTCACATATATAGCTTTTATAATGGAATATTAATACTAAATTCGCATAGAAAATTAGTATTGTATTATGCACGCTTCGACTACAATAAATAACTGTGATTCATGTGATGGCTGCAAATACAATTGCTGCCTGAATACCAGTAATTGTGGTGCAACAAATATTTTCAATGGTCTTACTCCGGTAGAGTTGCATTCGATTATGGAGAACAAGCGGCAAATTAAATTTCGTGCCGGAGAAACCATAACCAAACAAAACACACCGCTAACCCATCTGATCTGTATCAAGAGTGGCATGGCTAAAGTAGTTGCAGAAGGTCCAAAGGGGAAAAACCTGATCATAGACATCATCAAAGACAATAATATATTTACCGGCGGAGGGACAGTTATTGATGATTCTCACCATTTCACAGTAGCTGCATTAACTGATATTGAGTGTTGTTTTATTGAGACATCCAAGATTTTCACCTTTCTTGGTATCAACAGCTCCTTTGCGATCGACTTGATGAAACTTTACAATAGTCAGCACATTAAAATGCACAATACGCTGATTAATCTGATTCACAAATACATGCCTGGCAGAGTTGCCGATACGTTACTTTATTTAAAAAATGAGATTTACGACTCAAACCCCTACCAGTTTATCCTGACCAAACAGGAACTTGCCGATATGTCGGGGATGACCAAAGAGAGTTTTATCCGCAATTTAAAGGATTTTGAAGACTCCGGAATTATCAATCACTCCAGAAATTCCATCCATATTCTTAAAGAAGAAGATCTTATCGAGATCAGCAGAAATGGGTAATTGATATATGTCAATCTGATATTGATTTTCATTCGCGCTATTTCTTGTTTAAATCCATGTTCAACCGTGAACATGTCAACCTCTTTTTATCCGATTATTTTTTTTCCTTCCCTACTTTTACATCGGAATAATTAACGATAAAATTCGAATATTCAGAATCTGCTTCGAATCTTACCCAAAATTACTTCAAATGGATATTTAAATTGTCAGAAACCCGCTTGCGGGAATTCTCAAAAATTTCACAATAATAACCTTGTTATTTTCAATTCTATGAAACTAAAAAATTATTGCCAGCCCTTATTTTTAGCGTTTGTAATCCTTTTCGCTGCACAGTCGTGTGTTAAACAAGGCCCTATGGGATTGACCGGAGCAGATGGCAAAGATGGTGCCAACGGTACAGATGCAAATGAAACCTGCAAAATGTGTCACAATCCAAACACCGTTGAATTGATCGCTACCCAGTTTCAGTTTTCAAAACATGAATATGGTGAAGCCGCTTTTGAAGAAACCGGAAATGTTGGCTGTACACCCTGCCATGCACAGGAGGCATTTAAATACATTGTAAAAAACAGCGTTCCATCAACATTTACCCTCAACCCGGCAACTGGAAAGTATGTAAATAATTACAACACGATAGCATCTGCAGCTTATGGTGAAATCGGTTGCTCAACCTGCCATAGTTCACTGCATAACACCTATACCTCTTCGGATCTTCCTTCGCTGACAACAGTAGCTCCAATCGCGATGACAATGTGGGGTGGGACTAAAATCATTGATTTAAAAGCCAATGGTGGAAAAAGCAATTTATGTGCCAAATGTCATCAGCCACGTCCATTCACCAACGCCTTGACAGGAAACGTATTAGACTATGTTGCACTGGCAACTACAACCGGTGTGGTATTCGATGGTAACCCAACAGGTGCTACCAATATCATTAAACCAAGCTACCGAACTCATACCCACTACGGTACAGTAGGAGCAATTGTTGCAGGTGTAGGAGGAGTAGAATTCCCTGGCACATTAACGTATGAAAGTTCAACCCATGCCACGGTAGCCTCATGTATTGATTGTCATATGGGCGCGAAGGGTGGCAAGAGTGATTTAGTTGGAAGAGCCGGTGGTCACACGTTCACCGCAAAAGGAAACCTGACAACCTGCAATGCTACCGGCTGCCACACCTCTGCCATTACCGCAACAAATTCAACACTTTGGCTTAACCCAAGGGCAGAAATCAAAACACTCTTAAATACATTGGCATCCAAACTAACAATTGGTGGGGTCGATATCCTGAACAGAAATCCGGATGCTGCGACTAATATGTGGGCCGGATTGACCACCAACAACTATGATGGTTACCTCAATATCTATGATCCGATTACCAATCCTGCCGGTCAGACAAATAATCCAAGCAGTTTCAAATTTGTTGGTAATCCACCTTCAACCTGGAACCAGGCACAAAAGGATTATAATGCAACATTGCCTACAGTAACACTATCCAATGCACAAATGGGAGCATTAATTAACTTCCAGTTATGCCTCAGAGAATACAGTCTTGGTATTCATAACTTTAAATACTCAAAAGCGCTTTTGACCAATTCAATTGCCAAATTATAAGATAAGGTAATCACGTGAAAGGATAAAAAAGACTTCTCTTTTTAAAAATTGAAGTCTTTTTTTGTATAAACTTTAAAAATGTACACCATGAAAAAACGTTTAATATTCCTGATTACTATTTTGTTTTCACTGTTCATAACCAGCTGCAAATACGATTTTATTATTCCCGTGCCGGAAGTTCCCGTTACCGGTGATGTGAGCTTTGCAACAAACGTGGCTCCCATTTTTTCGGCGGCGAACAAATGTACGGCCTGCCATAAATCAGGGGGGCAATATCCCGATTTTACAGCAGTTAATGCTTATGGTTCAATTATGCCTGCTCTTGTTAATACCACAAGCCCGGCTCAAAGTAAGATCTACACTTTTGCAGGGCCAACAACGGCCACTCATACCTGGAAAAAACTATCGGCAGGTGAAGCCGCAATTATCCTCAATTGGGTAACTCAGGGGGCTAAAAATAATTAGTGGAAACTTTTAATATTCAAAGCAATGAAAAAAAACATACTATTTATACTGCTTTTCTCGCTGATCTCTTCCTTTGCATTTGCACAGGAAGAGGCTGCGGCACCAGAGAAAGACAAACCGGTATCAGCACCCTTTGAAAGCGGATATCTGATCGATGCCCAGACAACAGTAATCCAACCGGTCAAAACACTGGAAATGACCATTCAGCATAAATTCGGAACGGTCCAAAACGGCCATAAGGATTTATGGGGTATCTATGCCCCGGGGGCCAATATCAGGCTGGGAATTGATTATGTCTTATTTAAGAATTTCCAGGTTGGAGCCGGGATAACCAAAAATAAGATGGCCACCGACTTCAATGCCAAATGGACCATCATGGAGCAAACCCGGAAAAACACAATGCCTGTAGCAAT
>CANJNY010000083.1 GCA_947475715.1 Prolixibacteraceae bacterium | reverse complement strand
TGTTTACGCACTGAGTCTGGTGAACCAGGTGTTCGAGCACGACATGGAGCAGTTCTACCACCACTATAAAATCGTGCATCTCGAAAACACCAACAAGGTTTTGAAAGGTCTTGAATTTGTATTTGTTGAGATACCCAAATTCAAAGCGGCAAGCTATAACGAGAAGCGGCTGCAGGTGTTGTGGCTAAGATACTTATCGGAGATTAAAAACGCCACAGAAATTATTTCCCCCGAACTTCTGGAAGTGCAGGAAATACGTGAAGCCATTGAATTGCTTGAGGAAAGCGCGTACAGTAAATCAGAACTGGTAACCTACGATAAATACTGGGACAGTATCAGCATGGAGCGAACCCTTCTTGCCGACTCTTTTATTGATGGAAAGATAGAAGGAAAGATAGAAGGGAAGATCGAAGGAATCAATCTTATGATTATTAATGGTTACAAAGCCGGAGGCACCATTGAATTTCTATCGGCTATGGCGCAGATCAGCTCTGAGGAGGTCGAAAAGATTCTGAGAAATCAGGCTGATCGAAATATTGTTTAGGAGTTAACCCGGTCTCTTTCTTAAACGCCGTGTAAAACGTACCTCGATTATTGAAACCAACAAGTGAGGTTTGATATTCAATGGTAAATTTATCTTTCGATGATCCGTAGGTTGCTTAAAATACCGGACACGAAAACCGTTAATATAATCTCTAAAACTCTTGAGAGCAACCTGATTTAATAAAAAAGAACAGTGATAAACCGGTATATCAAGACTGCCGGATAATAACTGAATCGTGTAGTTATTATTAAGAAATGGTTTATTCTGCTTCATATGGTTTTCGATACAGCTCAGAAGGTAAATAATTTGATCTTTAGACACGTTTACCCGTGATTTCAGACTAGTGACATCAGCTGCCAGGGGAATCTCTGCCAATTCAAATTTAGGTGATTCCTGCACTGCATCGGATGATACCAAGACAATATTACCATACAAAATCAGAGGATGAAGCAGAATCGAGATGATAAAAAGAGACATTAATAAACTTATCAAATTTAATAAGTAAAAATTAGTGACAAGAGTATGCAACGGATTATGAACCAATGTGAAATGAATTGCAGATACAAAAGCAATTAAATAATGTAAAGTGCTCAATAATAAGAAGATAACCAAATATGATTTATGCTTTAAATTACCTTTCCCCTTTTGCTTGTTTGCCGGCCGAAGTACAATTAACCAGGAGAGTCCAATATAAATAAGAATCTGAACAGATCGCAAAAGAAACATCTCAGTATAAGGTATCCAAAGGGTTCCGGCATGAAAGGAGAATTAACTATTTTCGTGTATTTGCCTAAACACCTCAGATTTGATTTCGGACGAAGAGGTAATTAATGGGAATAGATTAATCAAAACTAGAAGGGCAGGGATCAGATGTAGCAGATCGATGCGGCGAAGTTGCGTCTTATCATAGACAAAAGAACGAATATAGATATAAAATGCCGGTGGTCCCAGAAATATAATTACGGGCATTACACTGATTAGTAAACTAAAACTGGAATGATCACTTAACGATATAAAAAGGAAAGGAGAGATTGAACTCCCCTGCTTAAAAACACGAATCCCAGAAGCCTGTTTAGCAACAAATTACCTTTCGAGTGAGCAAAGAGTTGAATCGCAAAAGCGAATAAAATCATTATCCCTGCAAGCATTGCTATTTCGAAGAAACTCATAATTGCTACCTGTTAATCCTCTTGTTTATTTTGACAACCTTTTTCTTTTACGTAATTTATTTTCAGTAAATAATTATAGCAAACAGAAAAGAAACAAAAATTGGTTTGATAAATGGCAAGATATTTTTTGAATTGGTTTAAAATGCAAAAATTTGCATCGATAAAAAACCATGATCATATTAAACAAAGCGAGCCGGAATTGTATTCCAGCTCGCTTTGTTAATTATAAATTGGTGATGACTAATCCTAATTTTAGTTAAGGCTCATGAAGTGAACCTGTATTTGCATCTTCCTATTATGATATACTTTCGGGACGTGGGCGATGATAATAACTTGTATTTGCAATTATCATGTGAACCACTCCTAGGTTTGTAATTGTCAAATTCATTGGATAATTCAACGTTAATGCTCCCTGTTGATATAAGCCAATTTCCACGTTGCCCAGTCGCCCCTTCGTATCTAAATCAGATTTACAATGGAATATTTCCGTGTTTTTTCAATGGATTGGATTTATGTTTATTTTGCGTCATCTCTAAGGCCTGGATAATTTTAAAACGTGTTTGAGAAGGGATGATGATCTCATCGATATATCCCAATTCGGCAGCTTTATAAGGATTGGCAAATTTCTCGCGGTAATCTTCAATCTTCTGAGCCAGTTCCTCCGGGCTCATCTTCTCGCGGTGGATGATCTTTACTGCTCCATCGGCACCCATCACTGCAATCTCGGCAGATGGATAAGCAAAATTGATATCTCCGCCAATATGTTTACTGCTCATTACGTCATAAGCACCACCGTAAGCCTTACGGGTAATTAGTGTAATCTTCGGTACCGTCGCCTCAGCATAGGCATATAACAATTTAGCGCCATGGCGAATGATTCCGCCATATTCCTGGGCCGTGCCGGGAAGAAACCCGGGAACATCCACAAGAGTCACCAATGGGATATTAAAGGCATCGCAAAAGCGGACAAATCGGGCACTCTTTACGGAAGAATTGATATCAAGGACACCGGCAAGGCTGGCAGGCTGATTGGCCACAATACCGACACTGCGACCGGCAAACCGGGCAAATCCGATAATCATATTCGGGGCAAAGGCGGGTTGTATCTCAAAGAAATTACGATCATCAGCAATACTGGTAATCAACTCCTTCATGTCGTATGCTTTATTCGGATCATCCGGAATAAGGGTATCAAGACTAGCATCTTCACGATGGATATCATCGTTGAAATCAATCGCATGAGGCTCTTCCAGATTATTAGAGGGGAGATATCCAACCAATTCGCGGATCATTAATAAGGCATGCTCTTCATTGTCAGCAGTCAAATGCGCCACACCACTTACGGAATGATGGGTTGAGGCACCACCAAGTTCTTCCTTGGTTACATCTTCATGAGTCACTGCTTTCACAACATCCGGCCCGGTAACGAACATATAGCTCGTATCCTTTACCATCACAATAAAGTCAGTGATTGCAGGAGAATAAACAGCACCTCCGGCACAGGGTCCCAGGACTGCTGAAATCTGAGGAATAACCCCAGAGCTCATCACATTACGATAAAAAATATCGGCATAACCGGCAAGACTTTCAATCCCTTCCTGAATACGGGCTCCTCCTGAATCGTTTAAGCCGATAAGCGGTGCTCCCATTTTCATGGCAAGATCCATAATCTTAACAATCTTATCTGCATTCGAACGACTCATGGTCCCCCCAAAAACAGTAAAATCCTGCGCAAACGTATAGACCAGGCGGCCATCAATTTTTCCGTATCCGGTAACAACCCCATCGCCGGGAAATTGGCTATTCTCCATTCCAAAATTGTGGGAGCGATGAACAACGAACTTGTCTAACTCTACAAAAGTTCCCGGATCAATGAGTATATCAATTCTTTCACGGGCCGTTTTTCTTCCGGCAGCATGTTGACGATCAATACGATCCTGTCCTCCGCCCGATTCTGCTTCACGGTTTCGCTCATTGAGCCTTTCAAATTTATCCTGTCCTGATGACATAATTCTTTATTTATTGAATAATATTTTAATTTTAATCAATTTCTACCTTTTTAACCCTCCTGCTCATCATCAATAACTACCAACAACTGGTTATTGTCAACAGTATCCCCTTCTTTAACAGGCACTTCCCTGACAATTCCACGGCTTCCCGCCTTGAATTCACTCTCCATCTTCATCGCCGAGAGTACAATCAATGGTTGCCCGGCTTCGACGTGGTCTCCCGGTTTTACGAAGACCTTAACCACTTTTCCTGGCATTGGTGATCGAATTGTGTTATCAGCCTGAATGTTGCCACCCTGCATCCTGTTTTGGCGATATCTTGACTCATTGTCAATCACCTCAACATCAAACCTGAAATAAAGACTATTAACATTATAATGCTTAGGTTTTGCAGTTTCAATAACTTCAATATTAAAGGATCTTCCATGATGTAGGATGGAAAACTCCTGGCTTCTTACCTTAACGATATCCACTTCATAAAGTACATCGTCTACAGAGAGGGTGATAATATTCCCTTCCCGTTTAACCTCTTTAACGATCGCCTTACGCTTGTTTACAATAAGTTCGAGTTCCATGTAATCTGATTTATCTGAAAAAACTTAATTCTGATTTAAAATATGCCCCTTAAAGTCAACTTTACCCTATATTCTCGATGTAAACTTTCGAACCTGACGTTTCCAGTTTGTCTCTTTTTTTGCCGCCGGAGCCACATTCGTTTTTTTACTCTCTTCAAAACGGGACAAATATTCAGCAAATGTAGCGATCAGGGCAATATCTTCACATTTACGGTCGCATATTCCATCTGCATGGAGAAACTCGCTGTTTTTTTCAATAAAATGAGTATTGTATTTCCCGCTTTTAAAATCGGGAGTCTCCATAATCCGTTCAAGGAACCGGATCGTCGTTTTAACTCCTGTAATTTTATATTCATAGAGGGCACGTCGCATTCTTTCAATCGCTTCATCCCGGTCTCTGCCCCATACAATCAGCTTACTGATTAACGAATCGTAGTAAATTGGAATAGTATAGCCTTCATAAACATATCCGTCACATCGAACTCCAAAGCCGAAGGGCTCGGTAATGTGTGTGATGGTTCCCGGGTTAGGCATGAAATTATTATCGGTGTCTTCAGCAATAATTCGGCATTCAATCGCGTGTCCGCTTTGTTTAAGATCTTCCTGTTTAAAAGGAAGTACACATCCTTCGGCAATTCGGATTTGTTCTTTTACAAGATCGACACCGACCACACGTTCGGTAATAGGATGCTCTACCTGTAACCGGGTGTTCATTTCGAGGAAATAGAAGTTTAGCTGGTCATCCATGATGAATTCGATGGTTCCGGCTCCTTCGTAATTACAGGCAGTAGCAGCGGCAACAGCACATTCTCCCATCCGGGCTCTGACCTCTGGATTCAATAATGGTGAAGGTGTCTCCTCAACCACTTTTTGATGCCTGCGCTGAACTGAACATTCCCGTTCGAACAAATGAACAGTATTCCCATGTCTGTCAGAGAGTATCTGAAATTCAACATGATGTGGTGAATCCACATATTTTTCAATATAAACAGCATCATCTCCAAAGGCAGTCTTAGCCTCAGACCGTGCAGCCCTTAATAACCGTGTAATCTCTGAATCTTTATGCACAAGCCTCATCCCCCTGCCGCCGCCGCCGGCAGAGGCTTTGATCATAACCGGTAATCCGATCTCCTTGATCTGTCTGACAGCCTCCGCTTCGCTCGTAACTTTATCAGTAGTACCCGGAACAACAGGAACTCCTGCAGCAATCATTCTTTTTCTGGCACTAATCTTATCGCCCATCATCTCAATCGATTCAGGTGATGGCCCGATAAAAACAATACCCTCCTCACGACAGAGACGCGAAAACGCAGAATTCTCAGACAAAAATCCATATCCGGGATGGATTGCATCAGCTCCCGATTTTTTTGCCGTTTCAATGATTTTATCCATATTCAGATAGCTCTCCGATGATGGAGCGGGACCAATATTATAAGCTTCATCCGCATACCGAACATGCATTGCCGTGCGATCTGCCTCACTAAAAACAGCCACAGTATTAATCCCCATCTCACGACACGAACGCATAATACGAATGGCTATCTCTCCACGGTTGGCAATCAATACTTTTCTTATCGGCTTTTGTTCAATCAAATTTCCCATATTCTTAAATTTTCAGCTAAATATACGCACCAAATGAAAAATACATCCTTAAACAACAGACTACTTTCAGAAATTGTTCTTTATTGTGATATATATTTTAAATTTAGTTGGTTTTTTTTCTCTTATTTGCATTGACAAAATTAATATTTTTATGAAACTTTTACTCATCAGCAATTCAACAATGCAAGGCGAGCCTTATCTCGATTATCCAAAAACGGATATTAAGAATTTTTTGGGGTTGAAAAAGGTTCATGCTCTTTTTATCCCCTATGCTGCAGTTACCTTTTCTTTCGACCTTTACGAGTCAAAGGTGGAAGAACGATTTGCAGAAATAGGACATTATATCACTTCAATTCACCATTTTCCCGATCCTGTGAAAGCCGTAGAAGAGGCTGATGCGATTGTTGTCGGGGGTGGAAATACCTGGCAACTGGTAAGGACGATGCACGATAATGGGGTGATGGAGGCGATCAGGAGGAAGGTTATGGAGGGAATACCCTATATCGGATGGAGCGCCGGCGCAAATGTTGCCTGCCCGACTTTACGAACAACCAACGATATGCCAATCATTGATCCCCATGGGTTTAACTGCATGAATTTAGTCCCTTTTCAGATCAACCCACATTACCTCGATTTCAATCCGGAAGGGCATGGCGGAGAGACACGGGAACAACGTATTTTAGAATTTCTTGAAGTTAATCCTGAAATTACAGTTGTCGGACTACGCGAAGGAACCATGCTTAAGTACGAAGATAACCGGCTTAGCCTGATCGGCAACCATAGCGCCAGAATTTTCAGAAACGGGACGGAGCCACTGGAGCTTAATTCGGAAGAAGATTTTAACTTTCTGATTCAAAATTAATTCTTAGCTGAGGATCCTTCTTCGCAGTGGAATGGTAATGTTGAACAATAGCCTCGATTTCACGCACACAACGCGAGCATCCCGTTCCTGCGGATGTAAACTGTTGAACATCATAAACAGTAAAAGCTCCTGCCTTCAAAACATTAACAATTTCCTGCGCAGTGACGTGATTACAGAGACAGACTAACCGTCCAGGATTATTTGCCATTTTATTCATTTCGTATTTTGCAGATAATTATAATGGCTATTAGCAAAGAAATTATAATTTTATTTTGGAATTAAACTATAGTAATCAATGAGAATACTGCATTATTCCATTAATATAACTTAAAGTACAGGATCCTTAAACGTCAGATTAAACACAACAACTTCCGGAGTATTACCTATCCGCACAGGAGGTCCCCACGAACCGAAACCTGACGATACATAGAAATTGGTCTCTCCCTTTTTTAGGTATCCCCAACTTAATTCAAATACTGCTTTTGTAATATAATTGAGAGGCCAGAGCTGACCATGGTGGGTATGTCCCGAGAGATGAAGATCAACATTTTCAACCACCGCCTCTTCCAGGTTAAAAGGTTGGTGATTCATTACGATAACCGGGAAGGTTTTATCTATCCCTGTCATCAGCTCTTTCAATGTTTTCCTCCGGTTTTCCTCCCCCATCTGACGATTGTCACGGTCGTCACGCCCAACAACACGAACACCATTTGGCAAAACAAGAATGCTGTCGCGTAATAACTTAATATTAACGCTGCTAAGATAAGGGAGCGTTTTTGCAATTCCCCCAATATATTCGTGGTTTCCGGGAATAGCATAAACTCCTATGGCCGATTTGATCTCCTGAAGATGTTTTCCAAGGTTTTTGCGTAAGACAGGCGCAATGTCGCCGTCAACCAAATCTCCACAAAGAAGAACCAGGTCCGGCTTTTGGCTATTAATTATGCTTACAAGCTTTGATTCACGATGCTCTCCGATTAATGCACCCAGGTGGATATCGGATACCATTACAATTTTCATTTCGTGATTTCCGAGCACCTTCTTGGGAATCGTCAGTGAAATCTCCCGGATCCGGGTATTCAACGCATTAATATGACCTGCCAAAACCACCATTGCAACAAATCCAACCGTCACCAAACCAAGCCTGAAGCGAAAAATCTGAGTCATCTCAGGTAGGAAATGGAAAAAATAATTAAGCAACCGGATCACGTCAAACACCAAAAGCGTTAAGGCAAAATAGAGCATAAATGCCAGCCAGAACGCCCCAATCCGGTAAATCCATTCACTCACTATGGACGAACGGGAATGCTCAAGGATCTCTCCAATCACAAAACAGGAAACAATTACCCAGAAAACAATGATATAGCCCTTTCTCCACTCAGGTGAGATAGAGAACGCTTGCAAACCGCGGGAATAAATATAAAAATTAAATGAGAAATAGATTAGTAATGCAATTCCAAAAAAGATAAGAAATGAGGCAACACGCATAATCGAAAATATTTTGATCAAAAGTAAACTTTATATACATGCTATAACGATTACTCGGGGCGAAAGTTTAGAATGAGGATCGTACAATTAAAATTAGCCCTTTGCAATTTCTTTAGGCAGTATGAAATTTAATTGGATCATTGAGCAATATCAATAATTCGTTAAAATTTCTGATCGCAAATGTGGATTACACGTTCATAAAAGAACAAAACAGCAGAGATTTTATGCAATAATCTCCCCGGAAAACAGAGTTGCCTCTCCCTGACTTCTGACAGCAGACACCATTCGTATGTCGCTTCATTTTCCATACATTTTTTTTATCTTTGCCGATTAACAAATTAATCTTCGAATGAGATATTATCTGATCGTAATTTCACTGCTCGTTATCCTCTTTGGGTCGTGTAATGACGGAAACCGATGTTACGATTCGGTAGATACCTTAATGGTTACCACCCTTTCGTTAAATGGATTTAAGGATATAAAAACACTAATAATCAAAGGTATAAACCGAAATGACGTGGGAGACACCCTCGTAATTGACTTAACATCCACCTTGACCAAAAGTTATCCACTGCCTCTCTCCCTGTCTGCCGATTCGACGGGGTTTGTATTGAATGTCAATGGTGCTACCGACACCATGTATATCCGACATTCGATGATTATAAAATTAATCTCCGAATTCTGCGGGTTTGCGCCCAACTATGTACTATCAGGTTCCGGGTTTTCATCGGGAATCGATTCGGTAAAAATTACCGATGCAAAGGTTAACACACAATCAATAGTCAAAAAAACGAATGACCAGAATATTATTATCTATTTTAGCTCTTCTGCTCATTAGCAGTTTTCCGGCATTAGCGCAGACCAAGGCTGAAACATGGCGGTATGAAGGTCCCCGCATAGGAATGGATCTTTCGCGGTTTCTGTTACCCTATATGCAAAGCGCCAAGCGGAACGGCTGGGAGATTCAGGCAGATATTCCCTATAAAGGAAACCTCTTTCCGACTTTTGAGATGGGGATGCAATGGTATGATGATAAGCAGACAAAATTTGAATATAAAAATAATGGAACCTATGCCAGAGTAGGTGTTGACATGAATATTGTCAAATTTGAATCATTAAAAGATCACGATTTTGTATTTGTCGGATTTCGCTACGGGTATTCTGTTTTTAATCAGCAAACAGATAACATCCAAACCGCGAACTATTGGGAAGCCATATCCACCAACCTACCCCGTCATGATATGAGTGCTCACTGGGGTGAACTCGTTTTTGGGATGAAGGGGGAGCTGCTTCCGAATTTTTTCTTTGGATGGTCACTTAGGGCAAAAATCCCGATTGTAGTGACTAAAGACATCAATATGCATCCCTATATTATTCCCGGAATAGGCAAAACCGGAGGAGGTACCCCCTTTGACTTTTCGGTTGGAGTCTATTACAGGTTCCCGATTTTCAGATCGAAAACAATTCCAAAGCCAATCAAAATGGGAGGTGCCAAACATCCCGGGCTGAATAATGAAAACGATCCGAACAACCCGGATTACGGTGGCTCCCAGTCGGGTGGCTCCAGGAATTTCAACCAGGATCGTTAAGGACGATAAGATTTGCTCATTGAAGTTGGGGTACAGATAATGCAATCTGCCAATCCAAGATTCTCTTTGTCAAGATCTTCGGTCTCTTCCTGTTCGGTCGATGAAATCGTATAAATCTTCAGGTTCGGATTCGATTGCTTTAAATACCATTCAATACCCTGATGGTGATCACTATGGTATGATCCATTAAAATGGAGTACCGTTTTACCCTCAACAAAATTTTTGAGGATAAAATATGCCATCGTTGCATCTTTCACCGCCTGTGACTTTGGAAGGTTTTGCCCTCCGTGTCCTTTCGCCTGGGTAAAAATATCCCTGTAACAGGTCAGAGTGCTATCATACAGCACAGGCAATGGTGCTATCCATCTTGCTGCATCTTTATCAATGCTATCCAGCTTCTCCAGCCCACGGGAATAAACCATGCTGGCATAACGACGAGGAATATTGGCTGCAATAAACTTCAGTTTGTTCTTCTTCGCGAAATCAAGTAATGGCTTATAGTCGGTTGGGAAATTTGTCCAAAGTTTCGATTCGTCCTTAAGGGTTTTTTCAGAAACAGCACCCGAAAGATATTCATTAAGGGTGATCTGATCATCAGACTCAAACATCTCGGCACTTAAAATTAAATTCTCCTTCTTTGCGCTATAAAGATCTTTCGAGAGCTCCTGCTCCAGCCAATGATCGATCGGATTGTCATGTTGCTCACCAAAAAGGATGATGTCAGCCTCACCTGCCGCTTCCAAAACTTTGGAGTAACGCATTTCTTTCCCCTGAATATCAAATAATTGAAAAGCTTTTTTATCCCCTTTAAAAGAGAAAAAAACTATTGAAACAAACATTAACAATACAGATCTTTTCATATGATTAAAATTTATTTATTATTCCCTGAATAGATTTAATAGCCACTAAACAGCAGTTCGAAATTTCGCTGCTTAGCAAAAGGCAAAGATAATGAAGTTTAAACGCTAAGGAATTTAGGCCATAGGAGTTAATCTAAATAAATTATTATTTTTGATCGGGATTACTATAGTTTCACAACATTACCAGGCACAACACTAATTCAAACTAAAAAGATGCAGGAATATATTCTGGCATTCGATCAGGGGACCACAAGTTCCAGAGCAATTGTCTTTGGCCATAACGGGCAGCCTGTGGCAATGGCGCAAAAGGAATTTACCCAATACTACCCAAAGCCGGGCTGGGTCGAGCATGACCCTGAGGAGATCTGGTCCACTCAAGCCGGAGTTGCCGTTGAGGCAATCACGAAGGCAGGACTTTTAACCTCAAATATTGCTGCCATTGGGATCACGAATCAACGGGAAACGACCGTTGTCTGGAACAGGAAGACTGGAAAACCGGTATACAATGCGATTGTCTGGCAGGATCGAAGAACTGCAACATATTGCGACGAGCTAAATGCCGGGGGTGAAGGGCCGGGAATTCTGGAAAAAACCGGGCTTATCATAGATGCCTACTTTTCGGCTACCAAAATCAGGTGGATACTCGATAATGTGTCAGGTGCAAGGGAAATGGCAGAAAAGGGACAATTAGCCTTTGGGACAATTGACTCATGGTTAATCTGGAATCTGACCCGGGGTGCTTTGCATATTACAGATGTTTCGAATGCCTCCCGGACCATGCTTTTTAATATCCATAAACTTGAATGGGACCAGGAGCTGCTTGCCCTTTTTAACATCCCTGCCAGCATGCTCCCAACAGTAAAATCATCCAGCGAAATATACGGAAAGACAGCAGGTTCATTGGCTGCAGGAATTCCGATTGCCGGAATAGCCGGAGATCAGCAGGCAGCAATGTTTGGGCAGATGTGCATTGAACCTGGAATGGTTAAAAACACCTATGGGACAGGTTGTTTTATGATGATGAATATTGGTGATAAACCGATAGTTTCAAAAAGTAAACTCCTCACCACCATAGCCTGGAAGATCGGTTCCGAGACCCAATATGCCCTCGAAGGATCGATATTTATTGGAGGTGCCGTTGTTCAATGGCTCCGTGATGGATTGGGGATCATCAAAAATTCCGGCGATATAGAGAAGTTGGCAGCAAAGGTTAACAACAGCGAAGGTGTTTACTTCGTCCCGGCATTTGCAGGACTTGGTGCTCCTCATTGGAATCAGCATGCAAGGGGGATGTTAGTGGGAATTACCAGGGGAACAAATTCTGCACACATTGCCCGTGCGGCCCTCGATAGCATAGCTTATCAGACTCTGGAGGTCCTATTGGCGATGCAAAAGGATTCAGGGATTAATATTCTTGAATTACGTGTTGACGGTGGGGCAACGGTAAACAATAAACTGATGCAATTCCAGTCAGACCTTCTCCAGACAAAGGTTACCCGACCTAAGATCACTGAAACAACTGCGCTTGGGGCTGCATATCTTGCCGGATTAGCCGTTAATTTCTGGAGCGACATTGGTGATATCAGACAACAATGGCAGATTGACCGAACCTTTTCACCTCAAATCGAAGCCGAAGAGACGCATACCCTGATCAGAGGCTGGCATCGTGCGGCAAATGCAGCTAAGGCATGGGCTGATGACCCGGATTACCACAATTCACCTTACTAATTAAGCTTTTAACTATGAACGCATTCTTTGCCGAATTCCTGGGAAGTGCCGTTGTTATTGTTTTTGGAGGAGGGGTAGTAGCCAACGTGCTGCTAAATAAAACCAAAGGAAATAACAGCGGCTGGATTGTAATAACCTTCGGCTGGGCCGCCGGAGTATTTACAGGAGTATCTATCGCTGCCCCGCATAGTGGTGCTCATCTAAATCCTGCAGTTACTTTGGCACTTGTACTAACACACAAATTTTCACTCTCACTGGTTCCAATGTACATAACGGCTCAGCTTTTAGGTGCCATGTTTGGCGCCTTTCTGGTTTGGCTCGCCTATAAAAAACATTTCGATGAAACCGCAGATGCTGACCTTAAACTTGCGGTATTTTGCACCGCGCCAAACATACGGAGTTATTGGCATAATGTATTGAGCGAAACAATTGCAACCTTTATTCTTGTAATAGCTGTACTCGATATGGCAAAACCCGATGTTGGTCTGGGTTCCCTAAATGCCCTGCCTGTAGCCATTGTCGTGCTTGGTCTTGGTTTGTCAATGGGCGGGCCAACAGGTTATGCTATTAATCCGGCACGGGACCTGGGTCCCCGCCTGATCCATTTTCTGCTCCCACTTAAACAGAAAAGAAACAGCGATTGGAAATACGCATGGGTTCCTATTGCAGGTCCCCTGATTGGAGCTACTCTCGCAGCCATTTTATTTGTATTACTTGAGTAATAGTCCCACCTGAATCAGAAAAAGGATCAAAATAGAAAAAAATGAGAAAACAAATCATTCTGCTTCTCTTGTATTTAATATTCCTATATCAGGCACCGGTACTTTTTGCACAATCCGCAGAGCGGGAGATTAAAAATGTCAAAGTCTATTTTGAAAAAGGAATGTTTGGCGGATGGCCTGCCAACTTTGGAATATGGAATTGGGGTAATGAGATTTTAGTTGGCTTTGCAAAAGGGTATTATAAAGACTTAGGGGCTGAACGACATAATATCGATCGCGAAAAACCTGAAGTTCATCTGCTGGCCCGATCACTTGACGGAGGGGAAACATGGAAAACTGAAGATCCGGGCAAAACCGGTAAAGGAGCCTTGTTTATGCCTAATCATGGCAGTTATCACGGAGTTGAAAGGTCAGATGTAAAACCTCAAAAACCGGTAACTTGCAAAGGAATTAATTTTCTGAATCCAAATCTTGCTTTTACATTACGGATGTCCAGTACAGATGGAGGTGAATCCCGCTTCTGGTATTCCTATAACAAGGGTCACACCTGGAAAAAACCCTCTAAACTGCCCAATTTTAATACTTTAGGAACTGCCGCAAGAACCGATTATATTATAGATGGTAAAAAAGAGTGTACCCTTTTTATCACTGCCGCAAAATCAGATGGAAAGGAAGGTCGTGTGATGTGTGTCAAAACTACCGATGGAGCGAAACACTGGAACTTTGTCTCCTGGGTAGCTCCTGAACCAAAGGAGGGGTATGCAATAATGCCAGCTTCAGTACGTCTATCCCCAGATGAAATTCTGGTCACAATCCGTCGTAACACACACATTTCAGCCTATATGACCAGCGATAATTGCAAGACATGGAAACGATTAATTAATCCTGTAGAAGACACTGGCGAAGGAAATCCCCCTGCTTTGATAAAACTCCAGGATGGAAGAATCTGCCTTGTCTATGGTAGCCGCAAGAAACCGTTCAGTATTTGTGCCCGTTTAAGCAGCGACAAAGGGCAATCATGGAGCAATGTCTATTCAATTCGAAGTGACGGCTCTGGAAGGGATATCGGTTACCCCCGGGTTGTGCAACGCCCGGATGGTAAAATTGTAGTTGTCTATTATTTCCAGGACGAAAAAACCGGCCCTGAAAGATATATCGGATGTACAATCTGGACACCTCCTTCAATCTGAATCTCTAAGTATCCCTTATTTCGTCGCTAGTATGTTAGCCGCATAGCGGCGTAAGTATGGTAGCAGCATAGCGGCGTAAGTATGTTAGCCGCATAGCGGCGTCAATATGGTAGCCGCATAGCGGCGTCAATATGGTAGCCCCCCCCGATTGGATAAAAAACCATTATCAGTGGTTAATATTTGGGTGAAATGGTTGATATATTCAGGTTAATTTGCCGCCAGAAAATCCGGGGAGACGGTATCATGAATATCAATTAAAACAATCTCTCCATAGCTGAACATAAAATAGATCATAAAACAGAACATAGAAATATATCTGCCGATGAAAAAAATATCCTCACTACTGCTAATCGCACTGGTCCCAATAATCACATTATCGCAACCGATTGAGAGGCGCGCAAAATATGATATCTCCAGGGAGCGTGTCCTTTACGCTGTTGGCTATACCCATTTGGATTCAGAATATGAGTGGGATTATAAAACCACAGTTAGCGAATATCTCAAAAATACAATGGAGGAGAATTTTAGGTTATTGGACAAATATCCTGATTATGTTTTCAACTTTACCGGTTCACGCAGATACCGGCTTATGGAAGAGTATCATCCTGAGTTATTCAAAAGACTAAAGGGTTATATCGCCCAGGGACGCTGGTATGTGGCGGGTTCATCGGTTGAAGAGGCAGAAGTTAATGTCTCCTCATCGGAATCGGTGCTACGCCATGTACTATATGGTAATAACTACTTTCGCAAGGAGTTTAATAAAGAGAGTTCTGACTATATGCTGCCAGACTGTTTTGGTTTTGTAGCAAATCTCCCCTCCGTACTTCACCATGCGGGAATGATCGGTTTCTCAACCCAAAAACTCACGATTCCAAATCTGGCCACCGGAGTTCCACTGCCCTTCAATGTTGGTGTATGGAATGGTCCCGACGGAAAAGGACTTGTATCTGTCCTCGACGCTACAGACTATGACGGTGATCTCATGCCACGCCTGGATATTGATCAATATTGGGATAATCGTATTGCCGGTGACACTAAAAAATATGGAATTACCTTCAACTATCGGTATTATGGATGTGGAGATATGGGGGGTGGAATGCGTGAACGTGATATTCTTAACGCCAAAGGGAGTTTAGGTAATCCTGACAGTAAAATCAAGGTGATTCTGACATCCTCAGATCAGATGTACAAGGATATTACCCCTGAGATAGCCAGGAAACTGCCCATCTACACAGGGGATCTGCTCCTTGTTGAACATAGCGCCGGATCGATGACCTCTCAGTCGTATATGAAAAGAATGAACAGAAAGAACGAGATTCTGGCCCAGAATTCGGAACAATTGGCTGCGCTGGATAATTACCTCAACAATACCCCCTATCCCTTCGGAAAACTCAATACATCATGGGAACTGCTTTTAGGAAGTCAAATGCACGACGTACTTCCGGGAACCGCAATTCCCTCCGGATTTAAACTGGCCTGGAATGACGAATTTATCGCTCAGAACGGATTTGCTGAGGTTCTGAAAAATTCAATAAGTGGGGTTTCATCTCAACTTAATACACAAACAAAAGGGAGAGCCGTTACCGTATATAATCCAGTAGCATCAGAGCGTGAGGATATTTGTACGGCAGAGTTAACTTTTAATCAATTACCCGCGCATCTTAAAGTATTTGATTCCAAAGGGAAAGAGGTCGCCTCACAGATTATTTCTCGGAAACAGAATAAGATCAAACTAATTTTCACTGCCAATGTACCCTCACTGGGTGTCGCAGTTTATGATGTTCAGGAATCAGAAGTACCCTCCAGGCTTACAACGCCTACCCTCACGATTGAACCCAATACCCTCGAAAATGAGTATTACAAGGTAACCATCAACGACGAAGGTGATCTTTCAAGTATCATCGATAAAAAACAAAACCGGGAGCTCTTCTCTAAACCAGCCCGTCTCGAATTTCAACACGAATTACCAACCAAAGAACCATCATGGAATATGTTCTGGTACGACCGGAAAAATCCTCCCTTTGCATTTATGAATCAGGATGTCACCATAAAAATGGTTGAAAGCGGCCCGGTCCGTGTCGCATTCGAAGTAACGCGGAAAGGACAAAATTCTGCCATCAAACAAATTGTAAGTCTGGCTGCAGGCAAAGCGGGCAAACGTGTTGAAGTTGCAAACCTGATCGACTGGCAATCGACCGGAGTAAGCCTAAAAGCATCGTTCCCATTGGTTGCATCAAATGAAAATGCGACCTATAACCTTAGTGCAGGAGCTGTACAGCGAAATACCAATCACGAGAAAAAATTTGAGGTTCCATCAAAAATGTGGTTCGACCTTACAGACAAATCGGGTCAATTCGGCGTTTCTGTATTGGAAGATTGCAAATATGGCTCTGATAAACCGGACAATAATACACTTCGATTAACACTGCTTTTCACTCCATCCGCTCAACTATGTCCAACCTGGCTTTATCAGTCTACTCAGGATTGGGGGATACAACAAGTGAAGTACGGCCTGTACAGCCATAGTGGAGACTGGTCCCAAAGTGAAACCCCTTGGCAGGCAGAGTTTTTGAATAAACCGCTTCTCGCCTTTGAAGCTCCCAGACATCCGGGGAAATCGGGTTCCGCAATTTCATTAATGAGTATCAACAATCCCAAAGTTGGGGTAATGGCCCTGAAAAAAGCCGAACATCAGGATTATTATATTGTAAGGGTGAACGAACTTACAGGAAATGATCTCACCAATATTTCACTCAAATTCCCGGGGAAAATTAGTGATGCATTCGAAGTAAACGGTCAGGAACAAAAGATCGGAGAAGCAAAAATTGCTGGCAACTCACTCAATTTCGACCTTTCGCACTATACAATTCGCAGCTTTGCTTTTAAAATGACGCCTCAGAATCAACCTGTACTAACCCAGTGGCCTGTTAACCTAACTTACGATCAGGATGTTATAAGTTTCGATAATAACCGTACAGATGGCAATATGGTTCCCAAGTACGACCCTACCGACCATGGGAACGTCTGTAATTACCCTGCAGAACAGATTCCTGCTGAAATAATTAGCGAGGGAGTGAATTTTAAAATGGGAAGCACCGATGACCTTCAAAAAAATGTCGTAACCTGCTCCGGACAAGAGGTAAAATTACCAGCAGGGGACTTTAATAAAATCTATATTCTGGCTTCAGCTACTGAACAGACTCCCGGAATATTTAAAATTAATGGTGCTCCTTTTGATATCACAATTGCAAACTGGAGGGGATTCATTGGTCAGCACTACGACCGGCAGTTCGATCTTGATGGCTTTACAGTTCGAAGTATTAAACAACCCTTCCTAAAAGAGGATAACATTGCGTGGTTTGCATCCCATTGGCATTTTGGATATCCTACTCGAAATGAGCCCTATAGCTATTCATATATTTTCAAGTATGAAATCACACTTCCTGACCATGCCAGCTCAATAATCTTACCTGACAACGCTAAAATTAAGATCTTTGCAATAACCGCAGCTAAAAAAGTGGCTGATGATATCCAGATCCTTGATCCGCTTACCGATGACTTTAAAGATTGTAAACCGTATGCCTTAAGGAAGGAAGGGAACTAAATTTGTTATTTTAAACGGTCGTTTAGAAGTTGAAAGTTAAATTAAGACCCAGGTTTGCCGATGAAGTAAACTGGTTATAATCGATTTTCGGCAAGAGATGCAACGACCCAAGAGCTGGAAAATTCCTGCGCATTGCCACTTTAATATTTTTACTTCGCTCCAGATAACCAAAGAATCCAATAGTTCCACCAGCTATAAAGGCTATACCAATGGCTCCATAAATATCATGCAAACTCTTTCTCCCGATAAGCTTTTCAAAATCTGAGGGATTCGTGTCAGACTCCCAAAGTCCGTATTTGTTTGCAAGTAACAATCCACCTCCCAAAACGACACATAAACCGCCACCCCACATATTACTCCTTGATAATTTAAGCGATTCGTCAAGCTGTAACTTAGTTAACAGATTAATATCGTTTACCTTATATTCCTTAAAGTACCATTGCGCCTGGGCAAAATTCGTAAGAATCAAAAGTGATAAAACGAGCAGTATCTTTTTCATCGGAGCTGATATTAAAAATTTACACGTTTAATTATTTTAAAGTTAAAGTAATAAGTTTTGAATTCCAACTAAATATTGTGAATATACATTGCGTAATCAATACAAATCTTCAATTAAGCTGATGTCCTAACGCAAATAGCACAGAATACAGATTTAAATAGCATATTAATCCTTGTCGTCCGATTTTCCCACCGAAAAGAAAGCAGCGTGCACAGGAACAGGACAAGGCTTATTGATTCCGTGGACGGCACCCCAAAGTACACCATTAAATAGTCCATCCGGAATTCGGTCCTCCCTTCTGAAATCAAATTTATCACTTAAGTCCGACAGTTTATTAACCACCGTATTTTTGAGATTTAAATCAACCAGATTTTTTGTTGCCTTAAATGGCAAATGATTGGCCGTAGTGTTAAAACATCTCCACATTGGTTCTGCAGCAGCATCATATTGACTCATCGGAGGTAGTCCCAGAATTAATTCGATGGTGCGAAGTGCCGACGAGGTGGAATACATCGTATGGTCCACAAAACCTTGCTTTATAAATCCTCCGGCAATATAGGTTGTTGAACGGTGAGCATCTACATGATCGGGGCCATTTTGCGCATCATCCTCAAGAATAATTATGACACTCTCATTCCAGATCGGGGATTGACTGAGATATTCCACGAAAAGCCCAACGGCCAGATCATTATCTGCCGCATGAGCAAGTGGTGAAGGTCTGCCAATTTTCATCCCTTCTGTATGATCATTTCCAAACCGGATCGTATTCAGACGCGGAACATTTCCTGAGGCCAGTAGTGAATCAAAATCGTGTTTCCACATACTCAGCCGAACAGTATCCCGCACACTCATATCAAATCCCGAATAGTTATGACAGAAGTGATCTTTAAGTGATGGCAAATTGGGAGTATCGTTATCCGAAATAAATTCTCCGTATGTTCGGTACGTTACCCCGTATCGTTTACAATAATCCCACAAAAACCCTTTTTTGTTATTTGAAATTTCGGTCGCTGCTTCGCCAGGATAGTTGCCCCCTCTTCCACCATAACTCGAGGGCCAGTTTTTCTCAAGATAATCGGTCGCATAAGCCCCCATACTCCAGTTATGACCATCGGCACTAACTTCACCATCAACATAGAAATTATCCAGCAATACAAATTGTTTCGCCAGGGCGTGGAGGTTCGGAGTGATATTTCTGCCAAAAAGGACCAGGGAAGAGTCGCCATTCCCCTCCGGAATATCCCCTAATACCTGATCATAAGTCCGATTCTCTTTAATGATATAGAATACGTATTTAACAGGCGATAGAGCCCCGACCTTTGATGGTACAGGATTCCCCTGCTCACCGGTTGAAACCATCTCCTTCTCTTTGGAATAAGGGGAATTTTTATAAACCAATTGAGAATAAATACCTTGCTGTTCGACATCCGGAGTAGAAATGGCCTGTAGCGTACCCGTAAATAAACCACCGATATATTGCACTTTCACTTTCTTCTTTGAGCCCTTCTGATAAGCAACCCCTTCCCTTTTACTTGTGGGATTGGGTCCGTTTGGATTTGCTTTTGAGGTTAACCCCTTCCCATTGGCCACAAAAATTGTGTTCTTCACAACCCGTACACAGGTAGGATACCAACCTGTAGGAATGAATCCTTTGCTTTTGCTGTTACCAGGATCGGATACATCAAAAACTGCCAGACAATTATTATCTGCATTGGCAATATATAACGTTTTTTCGTCATCACTCAGAGCTAAACTATTAGCTGTAGATCCTGTTGGAGAATCCGGATATAAGGCGGTATTAAGGGTTTCAACCACCCGATTTTGAGCAACCGAAATAACGGATACCGAGTTATCATTTGCATTACTTACAAAAAGGAATTTCCCATTATGGGTCAGGGATAAATCATTCGGATTATCTCCCACAGGAATCCAACCCGATACACTCTCTTTCCTGGTATCAAATGAGATAACCTTGTCACATCCCCAACATGAAACAAACAATGTTTTACAATCGTCCGATAACAAACAGGTATATCCTTCGCCACCTAACGGAATTTGTTTTTTAATCTTTCGCTCTTTCAGATCATAAATATAAAGCGAATTATCCTCTTTGGTTACTGCGTACAGCAGATGCCTCAGATCATCTACAGCGATCCCCGCAATTGAGACCGGATTAGGCCAGGGCTTACCAAAGCGAAGCGTATCGGCAGGAATCAATTTCCGCTCCTTAATCTGATATTTTATAACCCAGTTATCATTTCCTCCGGAGGCATATAACGACTTTTCATCATGCGAGAAGGTAAGACCAAGCCATCCTTTGGCGATAACCACAGAGTCGAGAAGCTCCATTCTCTCAGAATCGATCAGATGAATACTCTGGTCACTTTGCCCATTATTAGTCACTGCCAACATTTTACCTGAGTGAGAAACGGCGATATTCAATGGAAGATCACCAACCGGCAACATTTTTCCAACAGGGGTGAGTTTCCATCCATTGGGTAACGAAACGCGGTCTGACTCCATCTCTTTAAGGCTTTGTCCATTAACCTGCAGTGCAATAAGTACCAATATCAATACTTGAAGGTGTTTAAATCTGATCATTATGACATTTTTTAATTCCATTTTTTGAATTTGGATGCATTAATATTTTTGAATAAAATTAAATCTATATTTTATTCAAAATCGTATCAAACTAATAATTTATTATTAAATTATTGCTCACCTGATTCTACACAGAATGGATATCAAATCCATACTTACCATTAAATCCGAACCAGCCTTAGTAGATAAAACTACTCCCCCCGAGAAATTCTCGTAAAACCGAGGTAGGCGGAATTTCATCTTCAGGAATTGTTTCAAAATAGGAGATAAAGATCAACAGACGAACTGCCTCTGAATATTCAGGGGTATTCTCCTTGACCTGTTTTAAGAGGGGGCTTGCATATTTTTTAATTACGGCAAGTTCATAAATCAGGGCCGAGTTGAACATGATATCTGCATTTTCCTGGAAGGGAAAAATATGTTTCTCTTCCCCTCTTCGAACACTGGGCCACCGCTGAATGGTTGTATAGGCATCATATCCGCGGTATTTGCTGTCACGGATTATCCTTCTTAAAAGCCGGTTATCCGTTGTTGGGATATACGTATGCTCATCAATCGAGATCTGGGTCAGGGCCGATACAAAGATGCGGAAGGTCTTTTCAGATTCTATCTCAGGAGTAAGCGCCGGATTTAACCCATGGATTCCTTCAATAATCAATATGTTATCTTTCTCCATCTTCATTGTCTTGCCATTGAATTTTCGCTGACCAGTTTGAAAATCAAACCGTGGCACCGCCACTTCCTCACCCGCCATCAACCTGAGCAGGAATTCGTTTAAGTAGGCGATATCAATTGCCTCCAATGCTTCAAAATCAAAATTTCCGGCTTCATCCTTTGGCGTATGTTCACGATCTACAAAGAAATTATCCACCGACACTTCGATGGCATGCAGTCCATTCACTGCGAGTTGTATTCCCAGCCTTCGGCTGAAG
>CANJNY010000082.1 GCA_947475715.1 Prolixibacteraceae bacterium | reverse complement strand
ATCAAACCTATTCAGCGAATGCGTCAGGAAATTATACCGTTGTTGTTACATCTTCCGGATGCAGCAGCAATGCCAGTGCAGCGACTTCAGTTACGGTAAACCCAATTCCAGCCACTCCAACACTAAGTGCAGGTGGAGCAACCACCTTCTGTTCAGGCGGCAGTGTGGTATTGACTTCCTCATCAGCTGCCGGCAATCAGTGGTATTTGAATAGCAGTGCAATTGAAACAGGTGGAACCAGTCAAACCTATTCAGCGAATGCGTCAGGAAATTATACCGTTGTTGTTACATCTTCCGGATGCAGCAGCAATGCCAGTGCGGCGACATCAGTTACGGTATTAGACCTCCCAACCCTTGCAACAGATGCCACAGCAACCAAAGTTTGCACGAAACCGCAGAGTCAGACAACCAAATTAGGCTATAGTTCAACAACCGGTGATCCGACAACTTACAGTATTGTCTGGGATTCAACCCCTGCCAATAGTTTTGCAGCGATAACCGATGCGACAATACCTGCGGATTCCATCACAATCACCATCCCGGCTGCTACACCCGAGGGGATATACTCCGGAACAATCACCGTTAAAAACGCGAACGGATGTGTCAGTGCCGGAACTCCATTCTCGCTGGCTGTAAATTCAGTTTGTCAGCCCTCCACACAGGTTAGTGATGAAGTGCTCTCCAACATCACCCCGACACAATTTACCGCGGAATGGAGTGGTGGAGATTCCGAAAATGTAATTGTATTTGTCCAGGAGGAGAACGATCCGGGAACAATGCCTCCTCCGGGAACTTTCCCGGGCTCAGGAAACTCCGATTCAAATCCTGCTGATCACACCACCTATACTCCTGTTTCAATATTTGGACAAGGGGGTGAGATTGGATCCACAGGATGGTATTGCGTCTATAACGGCCCCGCCAACTCGGTGACAGTAACAGGTCTTACACCTGGAAAACATTACAAAATAGCCGGATTTGGGTATAATGGAACTGCAGGAAATGAAGTGTATAACACCTCAACAAGCACTACAAACAACCGAAGCACTGTAGACTGTATTAATCCAACCGATGGAGGGGCAATCGCTGCGGATCAATCGATCGACATCGGAGAAACCCCTGCCTCACTGACCAGTACCGCCCGGCCAACGGGTCACACGGGTGGTGCGCTACTTTACCAATGGCAGCGGGCAACCTCCGACGCAAATAATAACAGCTTTTCAGATATTGCCGCTGAAAATCTCGAAACTTACGCTCCGGGATCCCTTAGCGAATCCACCTGGTTCAGAAGGTTATCGCGCATTGACTGTAAAGCGGACTGGAGTGGCGCTGCAATTTCAAATATTGTAAAGATAACTGCGTCCATTGCTCCGCATCGTCTTCAGGTGAAGGTCTTACTCGAAGGTTTCTACGACCGAACCAACAGCGTGATGACAACAACCCTGAATTCAGCAGGACTAATCCCATTGACACAACCGTACAACGGTGCGCCCTGGAACTATACCGGGACAGAAAGTGTTGCGTCAATCCCTGCCGGAGTAGTCGACTGGGTTCTGCTTGAACTTCGCGAGGCAGCCACACCGGCTCAGGCCTTGCCGGCGACAAAGCTTACGGGATGGCCCAAAGCGTGCTTCCTAAAATCGGACGGCACACTGGCAGATCTCAACGGAACGGCCCTTCCCCCAATCGGGAACCCTACAATTACCGGCAACCTCTATTTGGTCATCTCACACCGCAACCATATTGCCATTATGAGCGCCACCGAAATGGCTGGTACCGGAAATAACTACAGTTATGATTTCACCGCTGCCCTTAACAAGGCTTACGGTGGTGGCGCTGGGTACCGGCAGATTAATCCGGGAGTCTTTGGAATGGTAGCGGCAGATGCCGACTGTGACGGGAATATTTCGGTGCTCGACTTTTCGGCCTGGGCTACCAATTTTGGAAAGTTGCAAGTCTACCTTCCATCGGATATCGACGGTGACGGACAAATATCGGTACTCGATTTCTCTAAATGGGCGAGCAATTTTGGGATGGAGAATGTCGTACCGTTGAAAAGTGCGATAATTCAAGGGCCTGGAAACAATTTAGTGAGTAAATTCAGGAGCCAGGTTCCGACTTCGACTTCGCTCAGTAAACCCTAATTCGAGTTCGCTCAGCAACCATTGATTCAAATAATTACGAGGACACGACTGTACGAAGGTACAATATGGAGCATGGAGAGGTATTTTGGGGATTTTTTTTTTGGAGAATCAATATTTCTCTATCTAACTGCAAAACCGGCAGTGCCTTTCATTGATTAAAACCTAAGAACAAAACGAAAAAGAGGATCTCTCAAAAAGGGATCCTCTTTGGGTTTTTTGGCAGGGCATGAAAAGATGAGACAAAAGTTGCGGTATAGAAATTTTGAAAATAATGTTTAATATTTGTGTAATTTCCACAGGTGGAAAAACCTTATTTCCATTTTTTAACCTTAGTAGCGCCCGGAAAATCCCCCTCCCTGAAACCTTATTTACCTTATTTTGCAATGTTCAAAAGTTGCGGCATAGAAATTTTGAAAATAATGTTTAATATTTGTGTAATTTCCACAGGTGGAAAAACCTTATTTCCATTTTTTTAACCTTAGTAGCGCCCGGAAAATCCCGCACCCTGAAACCTTATTAACCTTATTTGCAATATTTAAAAGTTGCGGTATAGAAATTTTGAAAATAATGTTTAAAATTTGTGTAATTTCCACAGGTGGAAAAACCTTATTTCCATTTTTATAACCTTAGTAGCGCCCGGAAAATCCCCCACCCTGAAACCTTATTAACCTTATTTGCAATATTTAAAAGTTGCGGTATAGAAATTTTGAAAATAATGTTTTAAATATGAGCAATTAGCTGATTTGTAAAAACCTTATTTCCATTTTTTTAACCTTAGTAGCACCCGGAAAATCCCCCACCCTGAAACCTTATTTACCTTATTTTGAAATATTTAAAAGTTGCGGTATAGAAATTTTGAAAATAATGTTTAAAATTTGTGTAATTTCCACAGGTGGAAAAACCTTATTTCCATTTTTTAACCTTAGTAGCGCCCGGAAAATCCCCCACCCTGAAACCTTATTAACCTTATTTTGCAATAATAATTTTAGTCCTCTCGACTGCGCATAGTAAGCCTTAACTTCGCAGATGAAGAGACTGAGAAAGTGAGAGATGGAGAGAGTGAGAGATGGAGAAACTGAAAGAGAAAAAGTTAAACCGACCGGGATGACACCAAAGATGGTTTTTTGTCGATCTATAAACTTCAAAAATGTTCCAAATGAAAAAATCAGAACGACTTTCCAATATAGAAAAAAAACAGGAAGTTGTTTACACCCATAACCAGAGAACCAGATCCAATTTATTTAGCATTTGTAGCGACCCCCTCGTGTTTCATTATTTTTTATTAAACAAATTACTTCCCCAAACAACTTTTCCTGTATTGTGTTGGTGTCATTTTTGTCTGCCTTCGGAATTGTGTTGAAAAATAGTCCACCGACTCAAAGTTCATCTCGACGGCAATCTCCTTAACCGATCTCGAAGATGTTGCCAGTAATTCCTTTGATCGTTGCAGGCGAAGCTGCGAAATATACCGGGCAGGTGCAAGACCGGTGTATTGTTTGAATAGCCGACGAAACCACGAATAGGTCATAACAAGCTCTTTGGCAATGTCTTCAGGAGAAATATTTTCATTGATTTGCTCCCGGATCAACACCCTCGCCTTATCAATTTTCTGTACGATATCTTTGTCCTCATAGTGATTATCCTTCGCCCTGTAATAAATATAACCCAACAGGTGAATCACAATTCCGGAAATGTATTGCTGATATCCTGCCCTCTCCTCATTTCCAGCTTCAAGAATCCGGCGGTACAGACTAACGATTTCTTCGTTATACCCAACTTTAACGACCGGCTTATTCAGAGACAAATAACCATTGGCAACCAGATTTTCGGCAAACTTCCCCTTGAATCCAATCCAGTAGCTGTCCCACCCTGTAGTCTGCTCAGGTCGAAACCGATGCCATTCACCGGGAAATAGAAAGAAAACAGTCCCCTCTCCGATCGATACATTTTTACAACCCAATGATTCAAAGGTGCCGGAACCTTTCGTGATATAAATCATCTGAAACTCATCCAGCACCCTTCCGTTTTGATAATTAAATGAATAATTAAGTGAATGACCCTCAGTGGGATAGATGCTATTGGGTAATATAGATTGAAATCCTGCCGTCCGGACCATCAGACTCCAGTTTTCGTCCTGCTCGTGAACAGGCAGGTACCGGATATTTGAATTCAAAAGGTGCTGCATAACATATCGGTGTGTCAAAATTCAAAGATATAAAATCAAAATAAAATAATAAGTCTCTTAAAGTATTAATATATTGCAATATGAATTTTCAAGTCCGAAATAATCTCAATGCCATATAATACAGATTTATCTGCTTCGTCAAAAAGGTTAAAAAAACTATCCGTTTTTTGAAAAACATATTTACGAATATCGATTATGGAAAGAAGAGAATTTATCAGAAATACCACTATTGCGGGGAGTACTGCAGCACTGTTCCCATCATTATTGTCATTTGGGAATACCCCTGGAGAAACAAGTCCGAAAGCACAAAACAACCTCCCCATCTCAAAAATTGACAAACCGCTTGCCATTGCCATGTGGGATTTCAGCTGGATCCTGCGACATCACAAATATGGAGAGTTTCAGGATTGGGATAAAGCTCTGGAAGGGCTTGCCGAGCGCGGGTATAACGCAATACGGATGGATGCCATGCCCCAGTTTATTGCAGCGGACAAGAATGGAAAAATAACAGAGGAGTACCGTGCATCAAAAAAGGACTGGGTTCCGGCACTTTGGGGAAACGATTATGCGATGAGTTTCCGCCCCAGAGAAGCGCTGCTTGAATTCCTCCCAAAATGCAAAAAATATGGAATCAGAGTGGGGCTTGCCTCATGGTTTTTGCCGCATGGAAATAAATTGGATATCCTTAACGAAGACGGCGGCCTGCTGCGTGGCTGGACAGAAACACTGGATTTTCTCAAAAAGAATAATCTGCTTGATGAGAACATTGTTTATGTCGATTTATTAAATGAATATCCGGATTGTAATGGTTATGACTGGATGAAAGCAGAACTGAATAAACGCTCTGATGCGAAAAAATTCATCCTGAATAATCCAAATGCCCACCTTCCTCAAAATTTTGAGCCCAAAGAAAATGATAACCGGTTATATATTAAGTTCTATAACGACTTTGCCAACGAATTAATTGCCAAATTAAAACAGAAATATCCCAGCCTCGATTTCTTCACCTCCTTTCATACCTGGAGCGGCTTGGAAAACCTCGAACTCACCAATTATGCAGCTCTCGATTTTCATGTCTGGTTCCACCACAATTCGACGATTGGAAAGTATATTGACGCTGCTGCAAACACCACAAATATCGACAGGGATATCCGCTCAGACTACGCCAGCTTAATCTCCTGCTGGAAAGAAAATAAGAGCTCTCTGGTATCGTGGATCGATCAGATGATCACGCTAATCGCCCAAAAAGCGCAGGACAACAATATTGTCTGTGGAAATACAGAAGGATGGGGTCCTATCGGCTGGTACGACCATCCCGATTTAAGCTGGGATTGGGTTAAAGAATCTGCTGAAATCTGCGTCGACCTGACTAAAAAACACAATGAATACAAATTTATTTGTTCCTCTAATTTCACCCATCCGCAATTCAAGGGGTTGTGGGAAGATATAAAATGGCACAAAAAAATCACAGAAATCATTAAAACCTAATTTAAATTATCATGAGAAAATTTAAAATTATTTTTTACTTGTTGTTGTTATTTAGTGTAGGTTGTTCCAATGGGGTCAAGGAATATCATGTTGCCTTAACAGGAAGCGATTCAAATGAAGGTACCTTCTCAAAACCGTTCAAAACGATTTCACAGGCTGCAAAAATCGCCAAAGCCGGTGATGTGGTTACCGTTCATGAGGGGACCTACCGGGAATATGTAGATCCGCAAAATGGAGGAACAGATGATAACCATCGGATTATTTATCAGGGAGCAAAAGGTGAGAAAGTTGCAATTAAGGGATCAGAGATTATCAATAATTGGCAACCAGTAAAGGATAATGTGTGGAAAGTTACCATTCCAAACTCGTTTTTCGGAAGCTTTAATCCGTATCAGGATACCATTTGGGGAGATTGGTTCGGGAACAAAGGGCGTATTCACCACACAGGTGAGGTCTATCTGAATGGAAAATCGTTTTATGAGGTGGAATCTTTATCCAAAGTAAACAATCCAAAACCCCTGGCTGATGCTGTCGACAGCATCGGCTCAACGTATACCTGGTATTGTGAAACCAGTAAAGCGTCTACAACCATCTGGGCCAATTTTCACGCATCGAAACCCAATTCCGAATTAGTTGAAATAAATGCCCGCCCGGCCTGCTTCTTTCCGACAAAAACCGGATTAAATTATATCACCCTTAGAGGTTTCACGATAAGCCAGGCCGCTTCACAGTGGGCAGCGCCAACAGCCGAACAGCCCGGCATGATCGGGCCTCATTGGAGCAAGGGTTGGATTATTGAAAACAATATCATCAGCGACTCCAAATGTTCAGGAATATCGTTAGGTAAAGAGAAAACCACCGGTCATAATGTCTGGCTTGGCGACATGAAAAAAGATGGTGCAATCCATTATATTGAAGTAGTATTCAGAGCCCTGAAAATTGGATGGAACAAAGAGAATATCGGCTCACATATTATCCGCAACAACACAATCTTCAATTGCGAGCAGACCGGAATTTGCGGCAGTCTGGGGGCTGTTTTCAGTCAGATTACCAACAACCACATTTACAATATTCATGTAAAAAGGCAGTTTAACGGTGCTGAAATGGCGGGTATAAAAATCCATGCCTCCATTGACATGCTGATTAAAAGTAACCGGATCCACAATTGCAGCCTGGGACTCTGGATGGACTGGATGGCCCAGGGAACACGTATCTCCTCAAACCTGATGTATCACAACGATACAGATCTTTTTACAGAGGTTGACCATGGTCCGATTTTAATCGATAACAATATCATGCTGGCGAACACACCTTATGCCGAATGCTCGGAGGGTGTCGCCACAGTTCACAACCTGTTCACCGGAAGAATTGCACACTGGGTTGATGCTGGTCGTTACACACCCTATCATCTGCCTCACGATACCTGGGTTGCCGGCTTGATTACCTTCTTTGGTGGAGACCATCGCTACTACAATAATATTTTCGCAACCAGCAAAGAGGTGATGAAATTAAAAGATCCAACCGGCCTTGCCAAATACAACGACAGTAAACAACCCGTCCGGATCGCAGGTAATATTTACTTCAATGGGGCTACCCCATACAATAAAGAGATAAATAGTTTTGAAAATAAAACATTCGACCCAAATGTCACCATTGAAGAGAAGGAAAACGAAGTATTTTTGCACATCAATGTTGATGAATCGTTGCTAAAAGTAAAAACGCAACTGGTAACGACAGAATTATTGGAAAAAGCAATTGTACCTAACGCATGGTTTGAAAATCCGGATGGAACACCATTAAAAATTGATGTGGACTACTTTGGAGCAAAACGTTCGGAAACCAACCCTTTTGTCGGGCCGATTGAGGGATTAAAATTGGGGGTACAAGTCATAAAGGTATGGTAACTAACGAACAAATAATGTGTAAAATATTACTTTCGGCACTCTTAATGGGATTTCTACTGCCCAAATTTACCAGCGGAAAAACCCTAAACAATCATCAACCGGATAAAATAACGGTGGCGGTATATTACTTTCCAAACTATCACACCAATGATCAGCGTAATATTAAAAACAAAGGTGAAAACTGGTCCGAATGGGAACTGATAAAAGCGGCTAAACCACGGTTCACGGGAAATGAACAGCCCAAAGTTCCGCTCTGGGGATATACCGACGAGAAAGATCCAAAGGTGATGGCACAGAAAATAAAGGCTGCCTCAAAATACGGAATTGACTGTTTGATTTTCGACTGGTATATGTATGAGGATGGTCCGTTTCTGAACCGCTGTCTGGATGAAGGTTTTCTCAAGGCAAAAAATGTCAGCAAAGTAAAGTTTGCCCTGATGTGGGCCAATCACGACTGGGAGGATATTCACCCTTATACGAAAGATTCCCCGCATAAGCTCCTCTATCCCGGAACGGTTACGGCTAAACGGTTTGATGAAATCTGTGACCTTCTGATCTCGCACTATTTCATACAACCTAATTACTGGAAAATTGACGGTAAAGCCTATTTCTCCATTTACGATATTCAGAAATTCATGGATGGTTTCGGCTCAGTTGAAGCAACAAAAGCGGCAATGAAACGATTAAATGACAAGGCGGTTGCAGCAGGTTTAAAAGGGGTTCACTGGAATATTGTAGCGTGGGGAAGGCCTGTTCTGCCGGTTGAAAAAGTCCCTGCAAATTATCCTGAGCTGATTAAATTACTGGGTTTTGATTCAGCAACCTCCTATGTCTGGGTTCATCATGCTGGGTTACCCGATCAGCAAACCGATTTCAACAAGGTTCGTGATCAATATTTCGCCTATTGGGCCGAGGCAAAAAGAGATTATAAGGTTCCCTATTATCCCAATGTTTCGATGGGCTGGGATCCAACCCCGCGATGCGACTTGAAATCAGAATGGGGAAACTATGGCTATCCGTTCACCAATACGATCGGCAATAACACCCCCAAAAATTTCAGGATAGCCCTGCAAAAAACTAAAGATAAAATGCTGGCTGATCCCAAAGGACCCCGAATAATGAATATTAATTCGTGGAATGAGTGGACTGAAGGGAGCTACCTCGAACCCGATACAAAAACCAAATTCGGGTATCTGAAAGCAGTAAAAAGCGTGTTTAAATAAATTTATATGGTAAAAAACAACGTTAAACATTCAAAGTTGCAGAGCACCGTTTATATTTGCAGATTAGAGATATGATGTATTCGAACCAGGTACAGCGTACCGTAATATCTTCTTTGGCGAAGTGATTTAGAGGAATGATATTTCGGTACGCTGTACCTCCAACCAACGGTTAACCATCTTTTCTACAAATCTTACGGTACTCTGTATCTTTTTGCTAGTGAATCTTAGTTGAAAAATAGATTATCCTTTGTGACACTTTTAGACTCAGTGCCTTTGTGGCAAAAAAAAAAATGAAATTATCCATCCTGCTTTTTCTAACATTTTGCACTTTTACCTCTATTGGACAGAATCTTCCGACAGGAATTGCCGATAGGGCAACATATTTGAATGATTTAAAAACCGAACTGCAAAAAGAGTGGCCTAAGAACAGAACTATCAACATTATTTTTCATGGCCATAGTGTACCTGCCGGATTTTTTAAGACACCACAGGTAAATACCCTTGGTGCATATCCACACCAATTTCTCCAAAAACTGAAAGAAATATATCCGTTTGCACAAATAAACATAATCGTTACTGCAATTGGTGGTGAAAACTCCATTTCCGGAGCGAAAAGGTTTAAAAGCGATGTTCTGATCCATAAACCCGATTTAATACTGATTGACTATTGCTTAAATGACCGGGGGGCAGGTTTGCAAAAATCGTATGTTGCATGGAATAAGATGGTTAAACAGGCTAAAAACCATGGCATCAAAGTAATTCTCCTCACCCCATCACCTGATCAAAGTGTTAATTATGATGATCCTTCAAATGAATTAAAAAAACATACCGATCAGGTCCGAAGAATCGCCTCTGAAGCTAAAGTGGGATTGGTTGACAGCTACAGGTTATTCGAATTCCTTTATCCCGACAAAGAACAAATAAAACAATACATGTCGCAGGTAAACCACCCCAACGAAAAGGGACATGAACTGATTGCTGATGAACTAATAACCTGGTTTAAATAATCATAAGACAATACTTACTAACAATAAACTCAATGAAAATTTCATTCCTTTTCCTCGCCTTGATGTGTGCACTATTGACACTAAAATGCAATTATCCGAAAAATAATGAGTCATTAACCGAATTAAGAAAAAACTTCTTAACCCCGCCGGACTCTGCAAGACCTGGTGTCTACTGGTATTTCATGGATGGGAATATGTCGAAGGAGGCGATGACCGCAGATCTGGAATCGATGAAAGTGGTAGGAATCGGGAATGTCCTTTTTCTTGAAGTCAATATCGGGGTTCCGCGCGGCAAGGTTGATCTGTTGAGTGATCAGTGGCAGGAGATGTTTACCCACGCGGTTAGGGAAGCCGAACGTTTAGGAATAACCATTTCACTGGGTGTCGGCCCGGGATGGTCAGGGAGCGGTGGTCCATGGGTTACCGGCCACGAATCGATGCAACATCTGGTTACAACAACAGTTCAGGTCTCCGGCAACTCCAAAACACCCCTAATACTGCCAAAGCCTGATCCCAAAAAACCATATTTCGGAGAGGGTGCATTTACCCCTGAACTTAAAAAACGGTGGAATGATTTTTATGAAGATGTCGCGGTCCTGGCTTTCCCAACCCCTGCGGGAGATTTTAAAATTGCTGATATCGATGAGAAGGCTCTTTACTACCGGGCTCCGTATACTTCAGCTCCCGGGACCAAACAATTCCTCCCAACACAGGTTAACTTCAAGGAACTACCCGAAAAAGCGATAATCAAACAAAATAAATTAATTGATGTAACACGGTTTCTTAAGGCGGATGGCACATTGGACTGGAAAGTACCAGCGGGCCACTGGACCATTATGAGACTTGGAAGCAGAAATAACGGAGCGGTAACCCGTCCAGCCCCATTGCCAGGCGTTGGCTTTGAGGCCGATAAATTTGATACGGCAGCAATCAACGCGCACATGGCCAATTTCACCGGAAAATTGTTTAAGAAAACCGGGATACCGGACAAAAACAAACAAGGGGGACTCAAATGGCTTCATATGGATAGCTGGGAGATGGGCTCACAAAACTGGAGTCCTAAATTCAGGGAAGAGTTTACCAAACGAAGAGGTTATGACCCTCTCCCCTACTATCCGGTATATTCTGGTCTGGTTGTCGAAAGTCTCGAAAAAAGTGAACGGTTTCTTTGGGATTTACGCTTAACAGGTCAGGAACTTGTGATCGAAAACCACGCCCTGCACCTCAAAAAATACGGACAAAAATACAATCTAGGTTTTTCAATTGAACCTTACGATATGAATCCTACAGCCGACATGGAACTTGGGGCTTTGGCCGATGTGCCGATGTGCGAGTTCTGGAGTAAGGGATACGGGTTCAACTCTTCGTTCAGCTGTATCCAGGCAGCATCAATTGCCCATATCAACGGAGCTCCGGTTGTCGCTGCCGAAGCGTTTACCGCAGCCGAGGATGCCTGGAGACAATACCCGGGATCGATGAAGAACCAGGGTGACTGGGCATACGCTGCCGGAATTAACAAATTTGTTTACCACACCTTCCAGCACCAGTTCCTCAACGACAGCCTTAAACCCGGAATGACGATGGGACCTTACGGCGTGCACTGGGACAGAAGTCAGACCTGGTGGCCAATGGCCGAAGGGTACCACCGCTATGTAGGAAGGTGTCAGTATATTTTACAACAGGGAAAAACCGTCGCCGACATACTCTACCTGACTCCCGAAGGTGCTCCCCATGTTTTCAGAGCCCCTGCCTCTGCTTTAACCAATGATGAAATCCTTCCCGATCGCAAGGCGTATAATTTTGACGGATGCTCACCCTCCCAATTACAAACGGCAAGTGTGAGTAATAACCGGATCGTTTTTCCGTCGGGAGCCTCTTATCGTTTGCTCGTTTTACCAGCATCCCAAACAATGACACCGGCAATGGTGAATAAAATTGAATCTTTGGTAAATGCTGGTGCTATAATCATTGGAAATCCTCCGATTAAATCCCCAAGCCTGGTTAATTATCCCGCTTGCGATCAGGAAGTTGCTCTCAATGCGATGATGATGTGGAAGAAATTTGAATCACCGGCAACGATTACAGAAATAAGCCATGGAAAAGGTAAAATCTATTGGGGCGGACTATTTTCAAACTTCAAACTTCCGGAACTTTATCCCGATTATGATGCTACCGTTGAGCTGTTAACGAAGATGAATGTAAAACCCGATTTCGAATCGACAGGACCAATCCGCTATACCCATCATATTCAGGATAATGGCGAACTCTATTTTGTCTCCAATAAAACCAATGAATCGGTTGATCCGGTCTCTACCTTTCGAATCGGGAAAGGCACACCCGAATTATGGGATGCAATGACCGGAGAGATTCGTCCCCTGACAGAATTTAAAAGGTTGGATGGTCAGATCGAGGTTCCACTCCATTTTGAACCCTACCAAAGTTTTTTCATCTTTTTCAACCAGACTGCAGAAATTGCAGAATCAAAAAAAACAACTGAAACCACGAATTTTTCCAAACCGATTCCTTTAACGGAAATAAAGGGACCCTGGAAGGTTAGTTTTAATCCACGTTGGGGCGGACCTGAAAATGCCACATTCGACACCCTTTCAGATTGGTCCATAAACCCTGTTGAAGGTATTAAATATTATTCGGGCATAGCAAATTATCATAATTTTATTGAAGTCTCAAAAGAGATGTTAGCGGATAAAAACAGTGATCTGTTTCTGAATCTCGGGGAGGTGTGTCAAATGGCAAGGGTTCGTATGAATGGAAAAGATATGGGAGTTGTGTGGACCGCACCGTTCGAGGTAAAAGTTACTGAAGCTTTGATCCCCGGAGTAAATCATCTCGATATTGAAGTAGCCAATCTTTGGTCAAACCGCCTTATTGGTGATGAGCGGTTCCCCGATGATGGAGTAAAAGATAACAAATGGCCGGAGTGGATGGAAAAAAAGCAACCGCGTACATCAGGAAGATTAACCTTCACAACTTTAAAATACTACAAAAAAGATTCTCCACTACTAAGGTCAGGGCTGATGGGTCCGGTGAAAATCATTAAAAAGTCGAAATAAAAAAAATGACGATTCTGAAAACCCTTATCATTATTCCGGCTTTATATTTATCCTTTAATTCGGCTGCAGGCCTCATCGATTCAAGCAATCGAGGAGGTTATTCCCATCAATTGAAATCGGAGGTTGATACTGCAATCCAGGTCGCAGGAAATGAGCAGATGCGATTAAACCTGGAACTTCCTGATGGTGGGTTGCCACCTGTTCCCGGGGTACTAAATATCGAATTATTACGAACAACTCGCGATGCAGCTGAACTTTCGGATGGTGACGGATGGACCTATGCACACCACATGGATCTGGCGGAATGGAGAGGCCGACTTTATGCAGCCTGGAATATGACCGAAAAGGACGAAGATGTTCCCCCGTCAAAGGTGGTCTATGCCACCTCTTCGGATGGCATCGAATGGAGCAAACCTGCAGATCTGTTTCCACGGGAATTAGCCTGGGCCTGCCGGTTTTACTTTTATCACACCAAAAACGATAAAATGTTGACATTTTGTGCGGCACGACTTGGAGACGGTATCGTAACTGAGGATCTCAAATCGGTAGTTCTGGTGAGGGAAATCTTGCCCGACCACCGTCTGGGAGAAGTATTCACCCTGATCCATCCCATCGAAAAAATGCCACTTTCATTCGAAACCTCAACAGATAAAGCATTTGTAGCGGCATGCCATGAAGCTGTGCAAAACAAAATGCTTCTTGAGCAGCAGGATTACGGAGTTTTTCTGGGTGAGCGAAAGATGAGCTGGCACTCAAAAACACCCAAATACAAGGGTTTTTATCCGTTTGGAAAAGCCTTCAGCTTTTACCAGCGAAAGGACAGCAATTGGGTTGGAATATCCAAAATGGGGTTTGTCACAACCTCCGCCGATGAAGGTCAAACCTGGACAGAACCTCAATTACCCCCATCACTGATCGCCGGTGCTGCCAAGGTGTGGGGACAAAGAACACATGATGACCATTTTATGTTGGCCTATAACCCTGATCCTAAAAAAGCCAAACGATTTCCACTCGTGATGGTAAACGGTGAAGATGGTATCCATTTCAAAGATATGCGGGTGATCCATGGTGAATTTCCACCACTTCGGTACCCGGGAAAATACAAAGACTTTGGTTACCAATATGTTCGCGGAGTTACGTCGTGGTCGTCCGATCACACTTTCGCAGACACATCCGCAACCTGGCTTATCTATAGCGTTCACAAAGAGGACATCTGGCTGTCAAGAATTCCATTGCCTGTAAAAAGTGAACTGAAACGGTACCCTAAAGACGATTTCCAGAATACGCCATTGGGTGCAATCGTGAAAAACTGGAATATCTATTCCCCCAAATGGGCCCCGATCAGAATTGTGAAGGAACCCGGTAAAAAGAACAACAATTGTCTTGAACTGCGCGATGGAGACCCAACTGATTATGCACGGGCAATGCGGCTATTTCCTGCCTCAGATGATATTACCGCCAAATTCCGCGTCAAACCGTTGCAATCCGGTGCTCCGCTTTATGTTGAACTCCAGGATGAGCATGGAAAACTGTTTCTGGGAATTCAATTGACCAACGAGGGAACCATAATGGGAATTGCAAATAACCACAATTCTAAAGTTGGAAACTATCAGACAGGAAAGTGGATCACTATCAATTTAATGACAAATACCCAAAATGGGAATTTCAGGATTACGGTTAACGGTCAAACTGTAAATATTCCAAAAAATGAGAAGCTCGCTGATTTAAAAACAGACCGGCTGATTTTCAGAACCGGAGCTTTACGTAAACTCGGGGATACCGATCAGCTGGAAAAAGACAACGATAAACCATTGTTAAATCCAGCTCTCTTTCTTCTGGATGATGTTGAAGTATCGAAAAATGATTGAAACCTTATTCTTTAGCAAAATATTAATTAACAAAAAATCAATTCTATGAATCGTAAATTAATCCTTTCATTTTTTCTCTTAATTGCTTTCACCACAGGTCGGGTAATCGCCCAAACGGCAAACGACAAAGCAGCACCCGCAAAAGATGATCCCTTAGCAGTGAAATTAACACAGAATTTATCAGAAACCGACACCTATGTGTGGCCCAAAGATCCCAAAGTAATGCAAAACCTGAAGAAGTGGCAGGGATATAAATTTGGTCTACTGATCCACATGGGGCTTTATTCAGAACTTGGGATCGTAGAATCATGGGCCTTATGTCCCGAAGATTGGATTACACGTGACGGCTATGACGATTACTATAAATTTTGTACTGATTACAGAAATACAAAATCAAAATTTAATCCTGTTAACTTCGATCCTCAAAAGTGGGCTAAGTTATTTAAAGGCTCAGGTGCGAAGTACATGATCTATACGTCGAAACACCATGATGGATTTTGCTTGTTTGATTCCAAATATACCGACTTTAAAGTAACAGATAAAGGGTGTCCTTTCGCGGCAAATCCAAAATCAAATATTTTAAAGGAGGTTTTGGATGCCACGCGAAAAGAGGGATTGGCCACAGGGGTTTATTTTTCAAAACCCGACTGGACAACGCCTTACTTCTGGTGGTCATACTATCCACCAAAAGACCGGAATCCATCGTATGATATAACCAAACATCCTGACCGGTGGAAGAAATTCGTGGAGTTCACGCAGAATCAGCTCAATGAATTAACCACTGAATACGGCAAAGTTGATATTTTATGGCTTGACGGATGCTGGGTAAGGCCGTTATCGACAATCAATAAAAATGTTGAAGAATTTTGCAAATATCCCTACGATATGGATATCAACATGAAGCTAATTTCGGAAAAAGCCCGTGCAAAAAATCCCGGAATGCTTGTTGTTGACCGCTGGGTAGCTGGCGAATACGAAGATTATTTAACTCCCGAACAAAAAACACCCGAAAAAGCACTCCCTGTCCCCTGGGAAAGTTGTATCACCATGGGTGGTGCCTGGGGTTGGGTTAAGAATGACAATTATAAATCGTCCAAAGAATTGGTCACTCTGTTGGTTAATATTGTTGCCAAAGGTGGAAACTTATTACTTGGAATTGGTCCAAACGGAAAGGGAGAATTTGAACCTAAGGTTTATGAAAATCTTGCCTTACTTGGAAAATGGTTGGATGTGAATGGTGAGGCTATTTATGAAACGCATCCTGTTGAACCATTCCTGGAGGGAAAAGTTGCCTATTCAGCTAAAGGGGAGAATGTTATTTATGCAATTTACATGCCTGCTAAAGATGAGAAGGAATTGCCATTAGAAATCCGTATCCAAACCAAATTAACCGGAAATCTCAAGGTTACCCTTCTTGGTAGCAATCAAAAAATCAGCTTTAAAACAGCTGAGGGTGGGATAAAAATCAAACTGCCTAAAAACTTAACAGCACAATTGGCGACACAGGAGGCTGTGGTTTTTAAGATCAGCAAGTGAAAAGCAATAAAATATTATAAAAAATATGATGGTTAATTTTAAATCAATAATTACTATTTGTTTAGTATTAATGATTTCGCCATACAATCCACTGATTGGGAAAAACCCTGATTTATTGAGAAACTCATTTTTATCTCCTCCCGATTCGGCCAAACCCCGGGTTTATTGGTGGTGGCTTTTCAACCGCGTTGACAAGGAGGGAATAACACGCGATTTAGAGCAATTCAAGGCAAAGGGGATCATTGGCGTCAATCTTATTTGTACCGGAGGGTATGCCGGGATGGCACCTCTTCCCGGGGTGAAATATCTAAGTCCGGAATGGCGCGAGCTGTTCCGGCACGCTGTTAAAGAGGCCAACAGACTCCAAATCGAGTTAGGCTTCAACCTTTCTGCCGGGGGCTGGACAATGGAAGGCCCATGGGTAAACAAAGATAATGCAATGAAGAAAGTTGTCTCCTCTGAATTAAAAGTTACTGGTCCCTCCCAATTCACAGGAAAACTACCTCAACCGGAAACGGTGGCTGATTATTACCATGATATTTGGGTGCAGGCATTTCGGGTGCAGCCAGGCACAAAGAATGTTGATCTTACCTCGGTCATTGATATAACCGACCGGTTGAAACCCGATGGTCAGCTCGACTGGAAGGTTCCCGATGGGTCATGGGTGATCCTGCGGAATGGATATACGTTAACCGGACACATGTGGAGCAAGTGGTTTGCTTATCCAGGTCCTCCACAGGCTGACACATTCGAAGGAGGCGAAGGCTATGAGATTGATTACCTAAAAACTGCTGCTTTGGACGATCATTTTGAACACCTGGGTAAACCAATTTTGGAAGAAGCTAAAAAAGCGGGTGGTCATATTGCCTATTTTTGGTCGGATAGCTGGGAATGTGGTAAACTAACCTGGACACAGGACTTTCCTAATCAGTTTAAGCGGTTTCGCGGTTATGATTTAAAACCATTTTTACCCATTCTTGCAGGTTATATGTTAGGCGACTCCCTAATAACTGCCCGGTTTCGAAATGATTTTGATCTTACCATTCAGGATTGTATCGCGGAAAATTTCTATGGTCATTTCTACGATTTATGTCACAAGAATGGATTGAACGTTGGAAATGAAGCAGGTGGACCAAATGATATTCCTCCACAGGATGTATTGAAAAACCTGGGGCGAAGTGACATTCCTGCCGGGGAGTTCTGGGTAAAAAATCATTATCGTTCACCTTCCGGATACAATCAGGACCGCAACCTTCGCCTTAATCTAAAACAAACTGCCACTGCTTCTCATATTTATGGCAAAAAAGAGGCTATGGCTGAGTCATTTACACAACAGGAGCAGGATCTAACACATTGGTCTTTAGGGCCATCCGATTTAAAGCCCTACGCCAATGATGCATTTTGCGAGGGAATTAACCGAATTATGCTGCATCAGGCCACCTGCCAACCTCCATCGGATGGCAAACCGGGATACGAATTCTGTGCAGGCCAGCACTGGACACCAAATATAACCTGGTGGGAACAGTCAAAACCATTCTTTAGCTTTCTATCGCGCTGTCAGTATATGTTGCAGCAGGGGAAATTTGTTGGCGATGTGTGCTTCTATCTGGGTGAGAGATCCCCCACCCTGGCGCCGCCGAAATATTTGATTCCCTCACTTGGGTCTGGGTATGATTGTGACTATAGCAATGCCGAAGTTTTGCTCACCCGAATGTCTGTTAAAAATGGCCGGATTGTTCTTCCCGACGGGATGAAGTACCGCCTGCTGGTTTTGCAGAATTGCACCTCCCCGGTACCTGAAATTTGTCAGCAGGTTAGCAATTATCAAAAGCTAACGGTCTCGGCGGAACCCTCCCACGAAATGTCATTAAAGGTAATAGAAAAACTCCGGCAGTTAATTGTTGATGGAGCAACCGTAATTGGTCCTCCGCCACAACTTGCCACCGGTCTTCAAGGCTATCCGGAGTGCGATAAACAGGTATTGAAAATTGCCACCAATATCTGGGGCACTCTTGATGGCAAAACACAAACAGAACGCAGACTTGGCAAGGGTAGAATTATCTGGGGTAAAACTCCTCGCGAAGTTCTTTTAGCGGATGGGGTAAATACTGATTTTAGCTACCCCACCCAGGATGCCGACCCTGAGAAATTTGACTTTATCCACCGTACAGACGGCGCAGCTGAAATATATTTTGTGATTAACCGTACAAAAAACCCACAATCAACCGATTTCACCTTTCGGGTTCATGGAAAACAACCCGAGATCTGGAATCCGGTTACAGGTGAAATGCAGCATGTAAGTAACTACCATCAATCCAATGAAAGTACTACCCTCCATTTAAACCTGGATCGTTTTGAATCTCTTTTTATAGTATTCAGAAATCCAATTGCCGAAAACCTTAACAAAAAGGCCGAGAGCAATTTTCCGGTATTGAGCAAATTAATAGACCTCAATGACTCTTGGAAAGTCACTTTCGATCCGCTTTGGAGTGGACCCGGCGAGACAGAATTCCCCACACTTACCAACTGGAGAAATAGCTCAGTTGAGGGAATAAAATACTATTCGGGCAAGGCGACATACCGCAAAACATTCGATCTGAAGACAGTTACAAATCGTACCAAAATAACAGAAACAGGAAAGGAGCGCCTATACCTTGATCTTGGCAATGTCAGAAATGTTGCTGAAATACGGTTAAACGGTCAAAATCTTGGAATTCTTTGGTGCGCTCCATGGCGTGTGGAGATAACAAATAGCGTCAAATCAAAAGAGAATAAACTGGAGGTCGACGTTATAAATCTTTGGGCTAACCGCGTTATTGGTGATCTTAACCTTCCAAAGGAAAAGCGGGTTACAAAAACACATGAAAAATTCCGATTCGACATGCTAAAATCCGATTCACCATTGCTTGACTCCGGGTTGCTCGGACCGGTTCAGATTGTTACGACAGCTAATTAAGAAGTAAAAAAATACAATATAAAATTCAAAATAGTGATCTATGCGAACTAAAGTAGGATTATTTGGAATTGGACTCGACACTTATTGGGGCCAATTCGATGGATTACTCGATAATCTGAACCGATACCAGAATCAGATCAAAACCCGTATTTCAGGTTATAATGTAGAGGTTATTGATGCCGGCATGGTTGACAATCCGGTTAAAGCCCGTGAGGTTGCAGACTTTTTAAAGTGTCAGGATATTGAAATTGTATTTCTTTATGTCTCAACCTATGCCCTCTCTTCAACCGTTTTGCCTATCGCACAAAGGTTGAAAATACCGGTGGTTATCCTCAACCTGCAGCCGGTAGCGGAACTTGATTACGAGGCGTTCAACAAATTGGGTGATCGCGGCACGATGACCGGGATTTGGCTCGAACACTGCCAGGCCTGCTCTGTCCCTGAAATTGCCAGCGTATTCAACCGATCGGGTATTCAATATGACATCGTAACAGGTTACCTTCAGGATGAACAGGCATGGGCAGAAATTGGCAACTGGACCGAGGCAGCACGTGTGGCCAAAACCATGCGCAACAACCGGCTTGGAGTTTTAGGCCACTACTATGGTGGAATGTTGGATGTTTACACCGATATGACCAGGCAATCGGCGGTGTTTGGCAACCATATTGAATTGCTCGAGATGTGTGAACTTAAAAAATATCGGGATGAAGCTACAAGTGAGGAGGTTCAGATTAAAATAACAGAATTTAAAAATACGTTTGATGTATCTTCTGAATGCGAAGTGAATGAAATAGAGCGGGCAGCAAAAACCTCAGTGGCCCTGGACAAGCTGGTTCTTAAGCGCAATCTGGGATCATTGGCCTACTATTACGAAGGGGAATCCGGAAATGATTATGAAAATATAGTCACTTCAGTGATTGCAGGAAACACCTTACTTACTGGCAAAAACATCCCTGTTGCCGGTGAATGCGAGGTGAAAAATGCCCAGGCAATGAAGATCATGGCAGAATTCGGTGCCGGTGGATCATTCTCGGAGTTTTACCTGATGGATTTTAAAGATGATGTGGTGATGCTCGGTCACGACGGCCCTGCCCATTTCGCAATTGCACAGGGACGTGTCAAACTGGTTCCGCTACCTATATACCACGGAAAACCGGGGAAAGGATTGTCCATTCAGATGTCTGTGAAACATGGCCCCGTTACGCTTCTTTCCGTTGTGGAAGGAAAAGATGGAATATTCTTACTCGCTGCCCAAGGGGAATCGGTTGCCGGACCGATTCTTGAAATTGGAAACACCAACAGTCGTTACCGTTTTTCAATCGGGGCAAAAAAATTCATGAATGACTGGTCCCGACAGGGTCCTGCCCACCATTGTGCCATAGGAGTTGGTCACATCGCAGATAAAATCCAAAAACTCGGTCAGATTCTTGGAATTGAAACCGTCAGGATATGCTAAACTAAATAATTAACAATCTATTTATTAGGATATTAAATAATTGAATTAAAAATATAAAATGAAAAATGCAAAGTTCAAAAAAATACAATTCATTTGCTTTTTATAGCTTACTAATTGCACTGTAAATATACGACTAACAAAACGTTTGCTTTTTGAATTTTAACTTTTCATTTTGAATTTATCCTATCTTTACCCAACTAATACGTCAAACTTACCGTTAAAATTTTTAATAGTGTAAATATGAAAAAGAACCCTTTTTTCAAATCAACAGCTATTCTTCTGTTGCTTATTCTGGCTTTAGGATGCAAAAAGAAACCGGTATCCGACAGGATTCAGACCTATGAAGAGTTCAGGAGTCTCTTTATGGATCCCCCATCTGATTACAGATCAGCACCACTGTGGGATTGGAACGACAAAATTTCGGAGGAAGGGATCGATTTTCATATGAAAAAATTCAAGGAGGGCGGCTTAGGTGGTGTGTTTATCCATCCGCGCCCCGGGCTGTTGACAGAATATATTTCGGAGGATTGGCACCACATGTTTGATTATACCGTCCGTAAGGGTAAAGAACTTGGGATGAAGGTTTGGATCTATGATGAGAATTCATACCCCAGCGGTTTCGCAGGAGGGCATGTTCCGGCAGAGATGCCTGAATCGTATATTCACGGTAGTGGATTAAAATATGAACATCAGGAGATTCTCAAACCTGACACCTCTAAATATGAGGCTATCTTAATGATGGAAAACAATAAATTTGTTGATATCACCACATCAAAAGATACCTATACCGGCAAAAAGGGGCTGTTTTATTTATTCAAAAAAACGTACAGCCAAAAATCGTACTGGTACGGCAATTATCCCTATGTCGATCTGCTTCAAAAAGGGGTGACTCAGAAATTTATAGAGATCACCATGAAGGGGTATGAAAAATATGACAAGGATGAATTTGGCAAAACCCTGATGGGAATCTTTACCGATGAGCCAAACCTTGAGGCTGCGATGGGACCAAATTCAGCAATGAGATGGACGTCGGATTTATATGCCGAATTTGAAAAAAGATGGGGCTACGATTTAAAGGCCAATCTCCCCGCTGTTGTAGACGAGGTTGGCGACTGGCGAAAAGTCAGACACGATTATTATACCACCATTCTGGAAATGTTTATCGACAGGTGGGCGAAACCTTACGGAAAATATTGCGAAATTAACGGACTCAGGTTTACCGGTCATTACTGGGAACACGGCTGGCCTGAACCCACAGATGGCTCCGATGAATCTTCGTTCTACATCCATCACCAGCAACCGGGAGTCGACATGCTTGGAAATGAATATATTCCGGGCGGACAAGGAGGGCAGTTTGGAAATACCCGGGCCATCAGGGAGTTGGCAAGTGCTGCTAACCAGGCCGGCCGGTTGAGAAGGCTTAGCGAAACCTATGGCGGAGCAGGCTGGGAGATCCCATTTGCAAATCTTAAACGACTTGCCGACTGGCAGGGGGTACTGGGGGTAAATTTCGTCAATCAACACCTCTCTTACTACACCATTAAGGGTGTGCGCAAATTCGATTATCCGCCATCGTTCTCCTATCATGAACCCTGGTGGAGTGATTACAAGGAGATGGGCGATTACCTTGGTCGGATTTCAATGGCGATGTCTTCCGGTGAACAGATCAATAAAACCCTGGTTCT
>CANJNY010000081.1 GCA_947475715.1 Prolixibacteraceae bacterium | reverse complement strand
TGTATCTGTTTATCCGATCCAAAGTATTTTCCATCAACATCCTGCGAAATATATTGTCCAACCAGGGAGTGGTACATTGCACTATAAAAGGTCTCTTTCTGATCGGCGGTGGCACCCTCAATGGTGATCCTTGACAACTCTTTTTCCCAAATTTGACGTGCATTATTCCGGATTCTATCAAAATCCCAGTCAGCGATCTCGGTATGTAAATTATTTCGGGCCCCTTCGATGCCGGTATAGGAGATCCCAACCTTTACTAAAACCTGCTCCTGATCAGCGGTTTTAAAGGTAACGAAAGCCCCAATGCTTCTCCCCGCTTCGCCATTTTTATAGGGCCAGATGCTGCCACCCGATTCGGGAGTTTTTATATCATTGTCGAAGGTGCCGTAATAGGAAAATGGCTTGCTAAATTCAGCAACGAAATAGATCTTGCCCAAACCGGCACTTTTAAAACCTTCAATCCGGTTGTTATTCAGGATCTTTAATTCTGCAAAATCGGTTAATGAACTATCCGATATCTGATGCCCCAGATCGAGGATAATGCGTGAGTTAATCCCTTTGGGAAATGTATACCGATGAAATCCGACCCTTTGTGTGGTGGTTAATTCCGCTTTCACATTACAATCGAGCAGCTGCACAGCATAGTATCCGGGTGTAGCAACCTCATCGGCATGATTGAACCGCGAGCGATACCCTTCGCCGGGGTGGTTAATTGCACCGGGAACCGTTTTCAGCTTATCGCCAACTGTTGGCATCAACAATATTTCACCACCATTACTCATTCCCACACCGCCCCAGTGGGTATGACTGAATCCCATGATGGAGTTACCGTTATAGTTATACCCCGAGCAGAAATCCCACCCCTCGGTATCCAGATCGGGACTCAGGTGTACCATCGCGAATGGGAGTGCCGGTCCCGGAAACATGTGTCCAAAGAATTGGGTTCCGAGAAACGGATTTACGTACTCAACGGGATTCGCCGGCTGTCCAATGGAGCTCTTTTGAATTCCGAAGCACAAAATCAAAATCAGAAACAATGAATATGTAAAAGATCTTGTCAAAACTTTTTATTTTAAAAATGAGATCAACTCAGTTAAAGACTGATGCACTATTAGTAAAACCGCGAAGCGGTTAAATTTGAATAACCCCCGGTGAAGCTTGCGGAACCGGGGGAATAAGGAGAAAACGCAACACCAGCCCCGAAGTGGGCTGAATATTATCTTATGATAATCGTTTTTCAGGATACTATTTACTCATCGACGGTGGGGCATCCTCCGGTCTGGAACCCCATTTTTTGTTAGGTTCAGGTCCCATTTCGAAACTTACGATTCCGCCATCGGTAATCTCCTTTTGCGAAAGCCAGGTTTTACTCAATGCCCTTCCATTCAGCGTTGCCGATTGGATATATTTATTCTCATGGGAATTATTATTGGCTTCAATCGTAAAGGTTTTTCCCTTTCCAAGGTCGATTATAGCATGTCCGAAAAGGGGGCTGCCGATAGCATAATAAGGCGCACCGGGAGTTACCGCATAAATCCCCATCGAACTTAAGACGTACCATGAGGAGAGCGAACCCATATCTTCGTTTCCGCAAACCCCGCCGGGTCCGCTGCGATAAAGCTCTTCGGTAACCTGTCTGGCCCTCAACTGCGTTTTCCACGGTTCACCGGCAAAATCGTAAAGGTAAGCCACATGATGAGACGGCTGGTTTCCATGCACATATTGCCCGATTGTCCCTACAACTCCAACATATTTCGGAGGAGAAACATTGGGACTCATTTCAAAGAAAGTGTCCAATTTCGCGATAAAGGGTTTATTTCCCCCAAACAAGTTAATCAATCCTTTAACATCATGCTGAACAGACCAGATATATTGCCACGCATTCGATTCGGTGTAATGCCGGTTTGGCCGCTTGCCGATTAATAACGGATCAAAATACTTATAATAAGAATGTTCTCCTACCTTTACAATATCCTGATCCCTGCCGTTAAGCGGTTCCAGCCAGGTTCCATCAGTTAATTTCGGGCGCATAAACTTAGATCCCGGCTCCCAGAGGTTCTGGTAATTATGGGCCCTTTTCATAAACAACTCATAATCTTTTGTTTTGCCAAGTTCTTTGGCCAGTTGCGCGATGCACCAGTCATCGTAGGCCAGTTCCATCGTATTGGGAACCGATTCCGTAACTTTATCGACCGGTGTATAACCAAGTTCCATATAATACTTTAGACCCGATCTTCCGGCATAATGAGGAACCGGTAATTTGGGTTCTTCGAGCGCTTTTTTGCGCATCGCCTCATAGAGGAAATTCACATCAAAATCACGAAATCCTTTCATATAGGCATCCACAATAATCGGGATAAGGTGATCACCAACCATCGCTTCACCAAAGAGATTGAGAAAATGCTGAGCCGGAAGCCAGCCGTAATCTTTTGTTGCAGCGGCAATCGACTTGATGAAATCATTCACATGTTCGGGTGCAGTTAAAGTTAGGAGAGGGTGTTGCGACCGGTAGGTATCCCAGCATGAGAACGATCCGTACATGTCGTATCCCTTTGCCTCGTGGACTTTTTTATCCGCTCCCACATATTTCCCGTCGACATCCTGCGAAATATACTGGGCCAGGAACGAGTGGTATAATGCTGAATAAAAAATTTCCTTCTGATCATCGGTGGCGCCATCAATTTTGATTCTTGTCAACTCCGTTTCCCAGATCTCGCGACTCTCGTTTCTGATCCGGTCGAAATCCCAGTGAGGTATTTCCGTGTTAAGATTTTTTCGTGCTCCTTCCAGACTAGTATATGATATCCCAACCTTAATCAGAATCTGTTCATTTTCAAACGTTTTATAGGTAACAAAAGCCCCGATATTTTTGCCGTTTTCACCGTTTTTGTAAGGCCAGAGGCTTCCTCCGGATTCAGGGGTTTTGAGGTCGTTGTCAAACGTTCCGTAATAAGTGAAAGGGCGGCTGAATTGAGCTACAAACCAGACATTTCCCAGACTTGTACTTTTTGATCCTTCAATCCTGTTGTTGTTGATGATTTTCAGTTCAGACACCTCATCAGAGGTATTGTTCCCGATCTGATGACCGAGATCTAAAATCACCCTTGAGCATTCCGATTTGGGAAATGTGTACCGATGAAATCCTGCCCGTTGGGTCGAAGTTAACTCCACTTTCACATTGCAGTCTTTGAGCAGAACGGAGTAGTAACCGGGTGAGGCCGACTCGCTGGAGTGGTCAAAACGGGAACGGTATCCCTCCTCCGGATGTTCGGGGGATCCGGGAATGGTTTTCAGTTTATAACCCACAGTTGGCATAAGCATCACCTCCCCACCGTTTACCATACCCACACCGCTCCAATGAGTATGGCTGAAACCCATGATGGTGTTATCGGAGTAGATATATCCGGCGCAATAGGTCCACCCCTGCGTGTTCATATCGGGGCTCAGATGAACCATCGCGAAAGGACGTGAGGCTCCGGGAAAGGTATGGCCGAAAAAATCGGTACCCAGGAAGGGGTTTACGTGGGATAGGGGACTGTCGGGTTGGGCGTAAAGGTTCGGCATTCCGGGAACGATAACCAGTAACAGAAATAATAAACGAAGTGTAAATTTAATCATCGTGTTAGTTTATAGCTAATTTATTAAATCATTGCAAATTGCCAGGATAATAAATAATTAGGCAGAAGGTTAAATTCAAAATGTAAAATACAAATAGCAAATAGCAAAGGTTTAAGGAGTAGCCATCAAGCTTTGCTTAGGTTTTTCGCTACTTTTGATTTCGCTGTAACCACTGATTTTACTGTAATATTTGCCAATTCTTTTGATTCCCGGAGAATGAGTATTAAATTTTCATCCTCAGAAGATACTAATTTAGCAGCAGAAATAAGTCTAACAGATTTGCTTTTCCAGATTAATTAGATTGACCGCAAACATCAGAAAACGATCTGACATACCATCCGAAAAACTAGTCACAGCTATTCCATTTTAATGGTTATTTGGTTTTTGCTATTTAAATTTTGCACTTTAAATTTAGTGATTTTTATTTCAAATTTGATTTTAAAATCAGTTGTTAAAATCCGGCATATCGGGTCCATCATACGGTTTAGCTCCATGCGGACCCGAATTGTCCTTAGGAACTGTTAGCAATCCGGGATCAGTGGTTGTGGGAGCCTGAATAAATCCGTAATATCGTCCCATCCAGTAATCCCGCAGGAATCCTGTCGGCTCTTTGATCACATTGCCATTGTTCCCTCCATCGAGATCAATAGCTCTTCGACTACCCGATTTTACCGATGTTTCGCGCGGTGACATTGCTTTTAAACCACCCTCATAAGAGGTATACCCCGGTTCAACAAATAAGTCATCACGAAGCGAGTTATGATAATTGTATTCGCCACAGTCGAGCGTCCATTCGCGTAAATGTTTGACTGACTGCTCTATTTCGCAATCGTTACCTGAGAGCGCGCCGTATGAGAAATTAAACCAGGGAATATGCTCCATTCGTTTGACCTCCCAGCTCCTCTCCAGGCTCCGCAAATAGATCGATCGCAGCTGCGGATCGGTGGTGTATCGAAGCAAGGTATTGTAGCTTTCGAAGGCCAGGTTATCGTCCCATGGAGCAAGGGTGGATGGGGGGAAGGTATTTTTTTGGCGAATGGTATTTTCGGCATAACCATATCCAACTAATTGCTTTAGACCCTTTTCAAATTTTTGATCACCGGTTACAGTATAGGCCGACTGCATATAGGCTAATACCTCGAGACCATTTACTCCCCGGTCGTTATAGCCATACGGGCGCAGGAGGTATTCTGGATTCCAGCGGCCCCAGCGCGTTGGCTTGCCATCCAGGTCATTAAAGACATAGCCATTTTTTAGAATATATCCGGCAATGCGATTCATATGTTCACGTGCCATCTCCTTTTCAGGACCTTGAGCAACAAGATCATAAAACAGGGAAACCCCATAAAAATGGGAGGTCACCTCATCGCTGGAGGTGTCACCTTTCCAGAACCATTTGCCATCTTTTGTAGGATACCAGCGGGCAGGCAAGCCACCTGATCCTCGGGTAGCCCGTTCACATTGATCTCCCGTTGGCGACCAGATGGCCCGGGCAAAAAACCCACGAACAGTAGAGATTCGTTCAAGCCAAACCAATGCTTTGAAAGCGTCGACAGCCTCTTTGCGAGCCGAAAGATCGCCCGTTACGGCATATTTATAACTCATAGCAGCCAAATAGGTTGCAGTATTTCCTCCATCATTATCGCTAACTTCCCGAATCCATTGGCCATTATCCTTATACAAGGTATGGACGAAACCCAATCGCTTATGTCCCCAATCAAGGATATGTTGTTCGTAAAAAGCAGCTTTTTTCTGAAGCGTATAGGGCACATAAGTGATGATGCCAACACCTTTATCGGTAGCCACATAAGCCACATGATTGCCAACAGCGATATCACTAACCTGCAATCCGGGAAGCCACTGATCAGAACCAAAATAGTGCCATTCATTGTTCACCTTTCTCACCGCTCCCCGAGCTGTTCCAATCCAGATATCATCTTCAAACCCTTTGGCCAGACAGGTGGTATTTTCAATCGGCAACCCATCTTTACCCTGAAGGGTCGTCATCGCCCCACCGCGGAAAACGCCCAGCCCTTTATTCGTACTTACAAATAGCTTACTCCCATCGGAGAGCAGGCCGGTTGTTGTTCTTGACGGGAGTCTTCCCCAATCGATAAAATCTTCATTCACAACCAAACCATCGAAAAGGATAAGTTTACCCGGTTGCAGCACATATAACGTTCCGCTGTACGAAGCAATACGCATGATCGGTCCTATACTAACCGGATCGGCATGAACCTGTGAACCATCCTCCATTAACATGGTAATATCACTTGAGTTATAGCCACCTTTGGGTTTTGTTGAAACAAAATGATCGTTTTCCAAACGAAAGATCTCTTCCCTGGTCGCGCCATGCACGGTTCCCAGGTGAATGCAAAGATCGACATACTCCTGATTGTCGAGTTTTTCCCATTTCGTTTTAAACCGGTAAATACCGTCAGAGGCAAGCGCCCATAATGCCTTATCGATCGAGATCAGTCTTTTAACTCCGGTCGGAGCACCATTTTCACCATTAAAAAGATCATTCACCAGCCGGCAAACGACTCCGTCAATGACTGCAAAGCAATGTCCATCGTATAGCGCGATTGAAGTTACAGGTTTTTGAGTTGTAATCCTTTTTGCAATTTCCTGCAGATAAACATCATCAGGATATGCTTTCCATAATTTTGATGGAGTTTGAAAAAGATCCTGAGAAAATACAGAACCGGAGAGCATGCTCATAAGAAGCACAACTGCAAAAGAATAGCGGATTGATTTCATTGGTATAAACATTTATTTTTTTATTTCAAAAGATTCAGGATTAAAATCAGAAATTTGATCATAATGGGTATTTTTCAACCCTGTCAGCGCTTAGTTACATTAAAGGAATCAATCACCTTATTATCAGCATTAACCGAAACATAAGTCAATAATTTTCCCTTGATCTTTACATTTTGGAAAAGAGGACCTTCATTATTCCTCACTGCTGCATAAGGTTCATCGGTCATCTCTCGCGCATGAGCTGGAATCCCCACCGAAATGATATAGGCTGTTCCATCATTGTAAGATTGAACCACCTTTCCATCTTTCATCGGTTTTGACCGCATATAGTAATGGATATGACCGCCTAAAACCATATCGACATGGTATTTATCGAAAATGGGAACCCACGCCTTTTGAATATTGAAATAGGGCTCCTCCCAGTTATACGGAGGGAAGTGAAACATTGCAATTTTCCAGGTAGCGTCCGATTTGGCAAGTTGCTCTTCAATCCACGAGTTTTGAATCTCGATAGGGGCAGTACAATCAATCATCAAAAACAGGGTATTCTTATATTTAAACGAATAGGTATGCTCTTTCTCAACCCCGGCAGGACCATTTTTAGGATAACTCACCAGCTCGCGGTACATTAAAGCGCCCAATCCACTCCGGTTATCGTGATTTCCAAGGACCGACATCATCGGCTTACGCGAAAGTGCCGGTTTTGAGAACTCAAACAGATCATCCCACTGATCGCGCTGCAGACCATCGCTCACCATATCACCAACAATTGAGAAAAATGCAGCATCAGGATAGCTCTTCTCAGCCAGTTTCTGGATTTCACCGTATTTGGGGGAGTGATGCGTATCTCCAAACCAGTTAAATGAGAAGTTATTGTCAGCTGCCGCCGTTGAAAAAGTAAACTCTTCAGACCAAACGGTCTGAGGAGCAACCTGATATTCATAGGTAGTTCCGGGTTTTAGATCCCGAAGCTCCGCCGTAAATCGGTTGATATAACGGTCATTCATGAGTACACGATCCTCCATCCGGTATCGTGAGGCATTCACCGTAAATTCTTTCAAAGCTCCTTTCTCCCGATATGTAAGTGTGCCAGTTACGACCGTAGTATCGGTACGCCATTGGATATCCATTCCTGTTGATGGATCCGAACTCCAGGTGAGCATCGCCTGGTCAGGCTTTGAGGATGAAGGATATGCCGTTGAACGAAATGCTCCGATGAGGTGGGTCTCGTCTCCGCGACCGCGAATTGTAGTCAGGAGTTTCTCCCCTTTCATCGATTCCGGAACCTCATTCAGAACCAGTTCGTCCCAGTCGTGGTAGGTGAAAGCACCATTGTCCAAATTTCCAACATATTGATTGAGAGGAAAAAAACCTGAAAGTTCCAGCTTATCATTTTTATTCTTAGGCGCAACCGAAACAAAATAGTGCAGCATAAAATTTTCAAATCCATTAACGCCAAGACCTACCCGACCGGCAGGAAACTCTTTCTGCCAGACTTCATAGGTCGTATTTTCATTTTTCATGGATTTATCAGTTTTCACAAAACCACTTTTCGATAACCAGAAAGGAATGATTTTCTGCTCGTTGCTGCGCATTACCGAAACAATGACAGGAACGTTAACTGTAAACATCCAGTGGCGGGTAGATAATATCTCCTTTTCATCGTCAGAAAAAAGCGCCATCACCTTCTCTTCATTCAATGAATTCAGTTCTTTAGCATCCATCGTCTTGTAGAGGTTGGTAATGGTTTTGTCCATCACCTGTTTTACGGTTTGTTCACTATTTTGATGCGTGCATGACAGTATCCCGGTAACGGAAATCAGCACCAATAAACAGAGGAAAGACCTTGATAATTGAATTTGGCTCATAGAAATATTAAGATGTATAATTATTCATGCATTTTCGTTCCATATTCCACACGTGAATGAAGGCGTGTATAAATGTAGAAGGTGCCTAAAAAGCCTATGCTTTCTTGCTCTGTGTGACTCCGTCCCTGCTCTGTGGACTCTGTGATATAATTAGTTATACAGAGTTACGCAGAGAATTAACAGAGGGCCACAGAGTTTTTAGACAGCCTCTACAAACCCAACTTTCAATTCCCCTTCACCGGTGCGCTAATAACATTGAGATAGCGACCGATCCAATAAGGCAACAGCCAGATATCACCTGCACTTTGCTCTGAACTGCCATTATCATGTCCCTCAAGATTAAAGCGATTCTCGTTATGTCTAAACAGAGGCAGCTCATCCGGAGGAAGCATCTCTGTAATTGTTTGACCTCTAAAGTTTGGAGCAATCCGTTCGATATCTTTCCTATGACTCGACACAACAGTCCAGTTAATCAGGTCAAGAGGATAGCGCTGCAGGTACCAGATCGCCTCTTTCAAGTCTATATTTTTAGTCCCGGTAAGTGCAGTCATGATATTCCAAAGCCCCTCTTTTTCAGGTCGTTCAATTTCCCAATGGTCAATAATTGCCTCTTTATATTTCGCTTTGAGAGTATCGTTAAAAGCATAACGATACAGTCCCCAATATCCGCAATAATACATCTCATCGTCGGAATGATTCCACTCGCTTGATAATCTCTGACTTAAATTATCGGCACTCTTGGGGGCCATTCCTATTTCTTTCATTGGCCTCATAAGGTTTTCAAGATAACCGTGTTTTTTCATAAGTAGAAATGCGGCATCCTTGTATTTTGTTTTTTTGGTAAAGTACCAGGCCGTCTGAAGCATAGCAATGATATTGGAAGAGTTGATCTTGCGGTCACCAACTATTGAAGGACGGGCATTCACATAATCGGGATTCCATTTCCCCCATTGCGTTGGTTTTCCGTTCCAGTCGATCATATACAAATCGTTGCGCACAATATTCGCCATTAAGGTATCAATGATCATAATGGCCTTATTTTTGGTCGCCTTTTCCGGCACCAGCTCTGCAATGGCGCCACACGCAAAGATATGACCTATCGCCTCATCACTGCTGGTGGTTGATTTCCAGTCCCATTCAGGATCTTCGGTAGCTCTCCAGGGCTCACTTGTTTTATTATAGCCGGCCCTGTCGAACGAACGGGAAGGGAAGCCGGAATGGACCGGATTAATTGTATAGAGTCGTTCTATGGCATCGAGTGATTCGCGAATATTCTGCAAGGCCTCTTCCGATTTTGTTACGGCATAACGGAACGTTTCGCCTGCCAGATACATCGAAGTCCACAACCCATCGTTATCGGAGTTCTCCAATGTTCCGGTAGTAATATCGCCATCTGTCATCCCGGAAATTGTGGCATTAAACCCAAGTCGGATATGGCGGTCACGAGTCTGTTTCTCGAAAAACATCGCCTTTTCGTATAAGGTCATCGGTTGCATACAGATCTTTCCAACCCCTTTGGTGGTTAAAACAAGGATTGAGTTTTCGGGTCCTGCGGTAATCTGAAGGATCGAATCGGAAGGGAACCACCGTTTGGAATTGAAATAATCGAATTTGCCATCTTCACGCAGCCTCATCACCCCATTGGTAGAACCAAACCACAGCTGACCGCCAATTTGATTCATCATCGTTAAATCGGTCCAAGGCATTTTTTTATTTATCGCACCAAGCTGCTTCTTTGTTTTAGCATCAATTTCGAAGTAACCATCCGAAGTACCCACAATTATTTTTCCCTCAACAGGGGCAAAACAAGTGAGATTAGAACCTTCAAATACCTTTACCAACTCTTTTCTATCAGGTGAAAATGAACTTAAAGAATTTGTTCCCCTAAGCCAGAATAGGTTATTCGCGTGATCAAACCTGATCTCCCGGATCTCATCGTTTGCAAGGGTCTGTTCCCAAAGGATATGAGAATCATGTAATAAATTCAGCCTCTTTCCATCTGAGATCAGGAACGTAAAATCGTTGCCGCCGGCAAAGAGATGAGCCCCTGGCATGGTATGTCTGGAGTATAATTTTCCGGCCCAGCCATTGCTTAAAACAGCTTTGTCGTCGAGATAAACCAATTGGTCGTTGTATGTTGCAATTGCAGCGATTTTTTTATCCGAGGTTGGGCGGTCTTGCTTATCGGTAACTATGGTGCCAGGGAAAAGAAACTGTCCATCACGCAGTCGCATTAATCCCTTCGAGGAGAGCATCTGGATGTACCCGTTTCTGTCGCTTACAATGTTTTGAAGCCTAATAGAATTATCTGTCAGCGCATATTTAATGCTGTAATTCTGAATAAATGATTTGTCAGAATGCGTTGACGCAACCTGAGCCCACACATTTGATGACACGGTTATCAGGGTCAATCCCAAAACCATAAGGGTAACCTGTCGTAATGTTTTTTTCATGTTATCTTTATATTTTTAAAATGCAAAAATCTAATTTTAAATAGTAGAGCCGAGAACTTCTAAATTACTTCTTTCTGATTCAAAATGCAAAGTATAAAATTCAAAATAAGATAGCTGATACCTATTTAACTGATATTTTGAACTTTGCAATTTGCATTCACAATTTTGAACTTTATCGCTTCACCGGTGCGCTGATAATCCCAAGATATCTTCCCATCCAGTAGGGCAATAACCAGATATCGCCGGCACTCTCTTCACCCGTTCCGTTACCTCCTTTTTTATCGAGGTAGAACATATTTCCATTATGACGTTGTACCGGCCGTTCATCAGGAGGAAGAACCTCTTTAATGGTCTGTTGTCTGAAGTTTGGAGCAATCAGTTCGATATCTTTTCGGTGGCTGTTCATTATATCCCAGTTAATCATATCCATGGGATGACGCTGAAGGTACCATATCGCTTCATTAAGATCAAATTCATTGGTTGTCATTGCAGTAAAGATATTCCATGCCCCCTCTTTTTCGGGACGTTCAATCTCCCAATGGTCGATAATCGACTCTTTAAATTTTGATTTCAAATCTGCGTTTAACGCATACCTGTACAAACCCCAATAGCCCAGAAAATACATCTCATCATCGGAGTGATTCCAACCATCGGAGAGTTCCTTGCTCAATACGTCAGCATTTTCAGGGGCCATTCCGATCGATTTCATGGGGCGCATGAGGTTTTCGAGAAAACCATCTTTATAAAGCAGCTCCATCGCCTTCTTTTTGAAGAGCTCTTTATGTGTAAAATGGTAAGCAGTCTGCAGCATGGCGGTAATATTCGACGAGCAGATTTTCCGGTCACCCACCATAATGGGACGGGCATTCACATATTCAGGATTCCATCGCCCCCAAAGAGTTGGTTTGCCGTCAAAATCGATCAGGTACAAATCGTGTTCGACAATATGAGTCATCAGAATATCAATCAAATGGATTGCGCGTGACCGCATCGGCTCCACACTGATCAGTTCAGCCATTGCTCCAAGTGCAAAAATATGACCAATCGCCTCATCACTGCTGGTAGTTGCCTTCCAGTCCCATTCAGGATCTTTGGCATGTTGCCACCTGTCGTGATCGGATAACCGGTTGATATCACCCCGACGTTCAAACGAACGGGCAGGAAAACCAACCTGATTGGAATTGATGGTATAAAGACGCTCTATTGCATCGAGAGACTCGTAACAATTCTGAAGCGCCTCATCCGATTTTGTAACGGCATACCTGAAAATCTCTCCACCCAGGTACATCGCTGTCCATAAACCGTCATTATCGGAGTCACGAACATATCCTGTACCGATATTCCCATCTTTCATCCCCTCTGTGGAACAGTTAAAACCATTGCGGATATGACGCTCGCGCACCTGTTTTTCAAAATACATCGCCTTATCTTCGAGGGTCATCTGTTTAAAGCAGATCTGTCCCAATCCTTTGTCGGTAAGGATCAATACTGATTTATCGGGACCTTCGGCAATATGTTTAACCTGATCGCCCGGCAGCCAACGTTCGCCATTGTAATAATCATATTTACCATCAGTGCGTAACATAAATGCACCGAAACTTGTGCCAAACCATACCTGCCCCTGTATTGTCCTGACAGAAGTAATATCGGTTACAGGAACTTTCCGGTGAGTCTCTCCAAGTTGTTTTCCTGTGTTATTATCAATTACCAGGTAACCATTTTTGGTTCCGATAAATATTTTGGCACCTTTGTTGGCAAGGTCAAAAGCAGTTAAATCGGCTCCTTCGAAGATGACACTAACCGTTTGATCCTTTGACGAAAAAGTGCTAACCGTTTTTTTGCCTAACAGGTAGAATAACCCCTTTTCGGGTGAAAACCGGATTTCGATAATCGGCTCACTGGTTTTTCCCGTCCATAGGGTTTTTGAATCCTTAACGTATTTTAGATTGGCGCCATTTGCAACAAGGCTATGAAAATCAGTGCCTACGCAAAAAATTGCAGCATCCGCCATTTCATGTTTGGAATAAAAAGTTCCTGCCCATGCATTACTAAATACGGCCTTATCATCGAGGTAGACAAATTGATGGTCATAATTGTCAATGCCGGCAATTTTTTTATCCCCCATGGGACGAAAAGAGCCATCAGGCACCAGAGTTCCCGGGTAGAGAAATGCACCGGCATAAGGTTTGTATAGTCCCTTCGAGGTTAACACCTGAATAACGCCGTTACGATCGGAATAAACCTTTTCTAATTTAGTACCCTCCTCATTGAAATTGTACTTGACACTAAAGTTTTGCGTAAATAAGAGATCCTTAAAGACCGGCTTTAAGGATGTTGTGTTTTGTCCCCTTAGCGAGCATAGGACAAATAGGGTAAAAAGGGCAATTAACGGGGTAATTTTTGTCATTTTGAATCTATATAATATCAATGTAAGAAATTGGATAAAAATTCAGAGAGAATAATTCCGGAGTGTAGAAAATTCATTTTCTATCGATAACACCGGTGATAGGCGGGATCTAATATCTTCTTTTAATTTATTTGAGATGTTCCCGATATTCTTCACAAATCTATCCGGAGAAACAGATCGACCCTGAAAGTAATCGGCTAAAGCGACTTTAGACATTCCATTTATAGAATTGGTAATATTTCACCTTCCTCAATTATTTTAATTGCCCTCATATTACCATGTTTATGACTGCAATATACGAATTTAATTAACCACTTTTTTAAATCACAATATTACAAATCACAGAAAGGGTGCTACAAATTAGATTTGCAGCACCCTTTAATATGGCTTAGTGTATTTGAAGATTACTTATTTTAATATCCACATTTTTGAATCCGGAAGGTCTTTACCACCTAAAGCGGCAACAGCCAGATTGTAGTTATCCTTGTTATTGTTGTACTCATTTTTTGGGTACATATAACGATATGGGAAACTATATGCAGAAAAAGCAGCACTGATCTTGGAAAGGAAAGCAGGTTTACCAGATCTTCTGAAGTCAATAAATGATTCAGTTGGATTAACAACTAACAGAGAGAGCCATTTTTGAATAGCAATTTTGTCAATATCGCCACCTGAACCATCAAGGGCTACACCGTCTTTAGCATAATATTCGTCGAAATTATCCACAATTTTGGTACTGCCAATCTGAGTAGCCGGTTTGGTGCCATTTTCAATTTTCCAACGCTCAAATGACAATCTGATACCATCCTTGTAGTAAGCATTAACAGTACCTGCAGAGATCCATCCTTTCAGGCGAGCCTCGGCAAGTAAGAATGCCATTTCGCTTGATTCCATCATAACAGCTTTAAGTGCGTCACCATTTTTCTCATAGATAAGCTTAGAGAAACTGGTAAAACGACGATTGTCATAAGGATAGTTGGTACCGGGAATATTTGATCCGGTTGAACCAAAATGCAATTCTGGTCTTAATGGATTTGATACACCGACCCATTTTGCATCAAGCGGATAAGCCGAAGGACTCTTGGAACCATTCGCATCGCTGGCAGTTTCCGACAGCGCGCTTGGATCGACAGTACTTGTAGGATAGTAAGTTACATCATAACTGTAATTATTAATCATCACAGTCTCGGTATATTTAGTTGGTGAACTGGATAATGGAGCCAATGCAGGAGCAAAGATTACATACATACGAGGATCATCAAATGAAGACATGATATCAATCAAGTATTTAGTTGGCTTTTGCTCGGTATTGTCATTACCAGTTCCACCATAAACAGTTGTATAGTACCATGAATCCCATGCTGCCTTTCCTGGGAAAGCAAGAGAGGCATTGTTTGAAATAGCCGACATATATTGTCCTCCGCTTGCAATTGCCTGCATTTGCGGGCCAAGATCTACTCCAGCTTTCTTAAATGCCTCATAAGAGTGTACCATTAAACGGAATTTCAGAGAGTTTGCGAATTTGATCCATTTGGTTTTATCTCCACCAAACAATACATCATGTTCTGCAGGAAGTCCCTTACTATCACCAGTCAATGTGACTACTGCTGCGTCTAACAATTTAAATATTTCAGTATAAACATCCTTTTGGGCATCGAATTTAGGGAAGATATTTCCTGTTCTGCCTAAAGAAGCTTCAGAGAAAGGGATATCCCCATATTTCTCCGTGAGATTGGCACCAACAACACATTTAAGAATGTCAGCAGCAGCTGCACTGGCAAGATTATCCTCTTTAGTTGCAAGTTCCTTAACAGCTACCAATTGACGTAAAGAGGTAGTGTACGGATTCCCTTCCATGTTCCAATCCTCTTCATAGGATGTATAAAACTCCCCGAATTTTTCAGGAGTATAACAATCAAATGAATAGAGCGTACAGTAATTTATTCGCTCTTCCTTCACTCCGGTACCATACTTAGTAGCAATATCAACAATTGCTGAGGTAAGCTGGAAACGAGAATAGGTTAAATAGCTAACATTAAAACTAGTCTGCCTTTGGTCAATTCGCAATTGATCTTTATTGCAAGAAACCATTACCATCATTAACAATCCGGCGGCAATATAATATATGTTTTTCATAATTGCTTGTTTTTATTATAATTGCACATTAAAAATTCAATGAAAGTTTCACCCCCATTGAGCGAATGGGAGGAAGTCCATACTGAGCTATCCCCATACCGGATACTCCATCTCTGAACGCAGTCTCAGGATCTTCATTCATCTTATTATTAGCCCAGAACATTACGTTCTTAGCGAAGAAAGTGATCGCGGCATCCTGACAATGAATTTTCGCAAGAAGTGGTTTTTTCAGATTATAAGTAAGGTTAATCTCCTTAATTTTGAATACTGTTGCATCATGTGTTCTGAACTGAGCACCCGACCAAAGTTCGTTCCCTTCCATTCCGTAAGGTGGCAAGATAATAGTAGCATTCATATCATCACCATTCTTGATGTAGTAGTCGTCCGAAAGGTTGATCTTCTCTTCCTGGCTTAGGCCTGAGATATCCTTTCTTGGATCAATAAATACGGCATTCCAGTAACCGAAATAACGTGGATCTGAATTGAAAAGCTCTAAGTTGCCCTGAACCATTTCCCGGTATTCAACATTATTTCCTTCCACGTCTACCCAGTCTTTAAATACATTTTCAGGATTTGGCAAGCTTGGTAAGCCACCACTAAAACGACCACCGGTCCATAATTTCTGACCTTTATATATTTTACTAAGATCCGCAGCACCATCATCAACAAGAATCTTCTGAGTCTCTGAGATAAAGATACCACCTAATCTCCAACTGGTAACGATACCCATGCTCCAGTTTTTGAATTTTACGTCAGTACTAAATCCGATAATGCCATCAGGGTTCATATTTCCAAGGTATCCACTTTTCTTCTTGTAAGCATCTGTTGTAACAGATTCTTCAATAATACCACTTGGACCGGTAAGCATTTGTCCTTTGTATTTTCCGCTTTGGATATAAGCAATAGGATATTGAGCATAGAGGTCTCCAACTTTAATTCCTTCAAACAGACCAACCTGCGTTGAGGCTTCGTAGTTGTAAAATTTTGAAGCAAAGCGACTATCTAATCTTGAGATAACAGATTTATTGAATGAAGCATTAGCTGTAACACTCCACATCCAATCATTGTTTCGAACAGGAACAACGGTCAAAGATGCCTCGATACCATCAGAAGTTACATCACCCATATTGGCTAGTACAGAGCTGAAACCTGAAGAAGCAACTACAGGAAGATTCTGAATCTGATCGATGTGGGCTTTCTGGTAGATTGTAAAGTTTGCAGAGATTCTGTTCTGAAGAAATCCTAAGTCAACACCTAATTCTTTGGTAAGACTTACTTCAGGTTTAATGTGCGCATCAACAAGACTTCCGCCAATAGTACCCATAGCAGCCGAACCCCATACATTACCAGAAATTCCATAACTATCAAGATTTACAGGGCGGCCCATACCGTGTCCTGTTGCAGCATAACTACCTCTTAATTTCAAAAGATTGATATATTCAGGTAAACTCTCTTTGAAAGTTTCAGAAGCTAACCAGCTTAAAGAAGTACCAGGATAAAAGTGAGTTGATTTTTCGCTTTCAAGAATGCCGCTCCAGTCGTTACGACCGGTTAATTCAAGATATACTTGTCTTTCCCAACCAAGTGTAACAGTAGCATATGCGCCATAACTTTTACCAGGATAGCTCCTGTAAATTTGAGTACCTAATCTCACTGCAGAAGGTAAAGCAGACATACTATAATTATTTGGGGTTGATAATTCGTTACCACCACCATAAGAACCATTTGACTCAGAATATCCGTAAGATACCCCAGCCAATCCATCTACATTAAGTCTCTTATCGAAGAAATCGTTATTGTAAGCAAGCAACGCATCAGTATTAATACCTAAGTTTACAGATTGCTGAAGCTCATAACCTCCCTTTTGTTGCCTTTCAGCACCCCAGGAAGTTTTTCTTTCAAAAGTAAAACTCTCTGAATTCAAACCTGTACGCACGGTAAAGGTAAGAGGATTCGCGATTTTCCAATCCAACTGAGCTTTACCGTAAAAGATATTTTTTGTGTAGGTGCGGATTATATTATTTGTAATAAAGTACGGATTATTTTTCTGTACGTTATTATCAAAACCTTGAGCATTTACGTTACCAAGACGGTTTCCCATCGGATTTCTTAAGTAAGGAGTATTCTGATATTGACCTTCCCATCCATCAAGATAGGTATGAGCTTGTTTCCACTCAGACATCTTAGGCATGTTGATTGGCATTTGCATAGCCATTGCCAATGGATTGTCTTCTCTCTTACCTTGTGTATGCGATACGTTAGGAACAAAAGTACTAGAAAAAGATGCATTTGAAGTAAAACTCAATTTCTCATTCAATTTATAAGTAGAGCTAAATGAGATATCATTACGATAGGTACGGTTGTTTGGAAGAACCGATTTAGAATCCATGCTGGTAACAGACAACCGGTAATTCCCTTTGTCATAGTTTCCGGTGACCGCAACGTTATTCTCTTTCATTACCCCAGGAGTAAGGAAAGCTAATAAAGGGTTCTGATCGCCACGAACTGTAAGAGGAGCTTCCTCCCACTTCTGTGTAAGCAAATTCCAGCGCGGAACACTACCCACGTTATTTTTAGTATCGTTGATATTCCATCCTAACATCTGTTTATCATCAGTAAGCGGCTCACCTTCTTCTCCACCCTGGAAAAATTGTCTGTTTACCGGTGGAGTCATAAAAGCCTGATCGATTGAAGTAGAGCTGTTGATCGAAATACCTAACCCTTTTTTAGCCTTGCTACCGTCTTTAGTTGTAATAACGATTACACCATTACCTGCAGAAGCACCGTAAAGAGCAGCCGCACTGGCACCTTTAAGGATTGATACACTCTCTATTTCATTTGGATTCAATGCAGACATGAAGTTACCTACATCAACACCAGCCGAAGCAGAAACTGTATTTGTAGCTACAGGAACACCATTGACTACAATAAGCGGCTGAGTCTGATTATTGATATTTCCTGTCCAACCACCCATGATACCCTGTAATGAGGTGGCACCACGAATATTAAACATTACGGAAGAAGTAGGAGAGGAAGTAACACTGTTAATCTGAACCCCGGTTATCTTTCCATCCAAAGATTTTAAAGCATTCGACACACCTCCTGTAGCAATCTTATCGCCGGTAACATTAGAGACATCGTATCCGATTGCCCTCTTTTCCCTCTTCATACCAAGAGCTGTTACAACGACCTCGTTAACTGCCACGGCTGTAGGAGCCAAGGCAACATTAACAGATGTTTTACCATTTAATGCAATATCCTGGCTTTCCATTCCAATGAAGGAGATTACCAACGTAGATTGTGCATTTGGAACAGAAATAGTATAATTACCATCATTATCGGTAACTACGCCATTCGTCGTCCCTTTGACCACGACAGTCGCCCCCGGAAGTGCTTCTCCGGAAGAACTCTTAACAACACCACTCACTTTAACCTGGGCAAATGTGTTACTTGTAAAAAGAACACACATCCCAAGTAGGAGCATCTGAAAGATTTTTCTTTTCATAGTTAATTAATTTAATTATTAATAATACCTCAACAAAAACGAACTTAACTTTCTGAAAGTTCGCTTAAGCACCATCTAAAGCAAAGATTTCTAAAAATAAAAAGACTTTACTTGTAGAATATTACTTATTTTACATCAAATATTAACATTCTGCATGAAATATTAACATATCCCTTTTTGCTAAACCGATTTAACATATATTTACAGCTAAAATTTAATTACAAAAATGTTAAATATTAATTATTTTTAACAAAATAGCTAAAAACAGAACCAATATAAAAAATTTAAGGTTCACTACATGTAAAAATGAAAGTTAACTTTGATAAATTCTAATTGTTTTGAAATGGTTATAACCTCAAAGATAATGAATAAAATAAAAAATACAATAGGATAAAGAAATGATTTTCCTGAATGGATGACTAAACATAAATATCAATAAATACTTAATAATTGAGTGCTCATAAGAGCAAGAAAATATTTAATTCAGCACATTTCGCCGCTATTTGAGCAGAAAACAACCTGGAAATCAAACTCAAAAAAGTAATTTCAGGGTTACCAAATTAGCAAAAAGTTTTCCGGAATCATGATTTTAAAATTACCTTTGAAAATTACCCGATCGGGTGAAAAATCCACAAAATACCAATAGCTATGGCCAATACAGCGCCGCTAAACGAAAACCATTTCAGGAACACCAGGTTATCCTTCGATTCCGACCGGTGGGCCACCAGGCCTAAGGTAAATGCAAAACCAATCATAGTCAAAATAGTGCCTGTTGCAAACGCAATGACATAAACCACAGATGCCATTAGTGAAGGAAGCGCCAAAGAAGGCAATAACGCAAACAAATGACTGAATCCCGCAAACCCGTGAACAGTCCCAATTAAAAATGCAGAAAAAGCATTTTGCTTCACTACCCCTGTATGCGCATGCCCGTGTCCGTAGTCCGGAATATGTCCCTGATGAAGGTCATGGAGATGATCTGGTTTATGATCATGATGATGTGAGTGGGCATCATGAGTGTGAACCGAACGATTATGGGACAAGGGATGCCTGTCGTGAATCTGAACATGGGGATCATAAACCGGCATCTGCATCCCATGTGTGTGGCCGTGCGCACCATGCGTGTGATCATGAGGATAAGGCTGATCAACAGGCTTTTCAAATACCAAAGGAACAGGATGGGCATGTTTATGGATATGAGGATACAAGAACGGTTTGGTATGAAAATGGGCATGAGGAATGAAACCGTGCGTATGGCGATGATACATCCTTGCCAATGCCCAGCCTCCAATTCCGATCAGCAAAAATCCGATCACCGTGTCACTATATCTGGAGATTGCCTCAATAGGGAGAAACTCTTTAAAAACAATAAAGAGTGCACCGATCAATAACATTCCAACCGTATGCCCTAAGCCCCAGGAGAATCCGATCAGCCACGATCTCTTCCGGCTGTCTATTGCCAAAGGAGTTACCGCTGCAAGATGATCAGGTCCCGTTGCCACATGCGCCACACTTGCAATAAATCCGGTCAGAAAGGTTAGCATAGGAATCAATTTTCACGAGTAAAACAGCACTGCAAATATATGCTAATTATTTATTATGAAAGAAATTACGGGAACTTTAATCTCTAATTATTTTTTGAAAACAGTGTATTTCCCGGTACTATAATAATCGGTTTTGATAATCAGCTTATTGTGAATCTGGTCAAATTTGTAATTTACAGAATCCAAAAGTGTACGATTATCCAATACAACTTTGTAAGGTTTTGCCGACATATTAATTCGAAGGATATGTGATTTATGAACCTCAGCCAAATTTATCTCAGTTTTTTCAGAATCATCATTAACCACAACGGTTGTTTTTCCACTTTTATCGGGATGATACACCGTAAACTCATTTTTGCCATCCGGAAAGATCAGCAGGGTAAGGTATCCCTCCGAATTCGTATCACCTAGCCCCGTGTATTCACGCTTAATATCCATTGGAATTATAGCCCCTTCCCTGATATACACAGGGTATTCAGTCAATGGAAACTCCCGTTCAAAGTTAACGACCCCTTCGATTACCTGCAGGTCGTCAAAGAAATACCTCCATTTCCCTTTTGGAAGGGTGATCTGATTCCGAAGTTTATCCTTATATATCGGTGCCACGAGAAGATTTTCACCAAACAGATAGTGATATTTCCCTTCAATCGGATGCTGAAGTCGTGTTCCACCCTCATGGGCCTTCACAACATAGCTATACATATATGGCACAAGTTCGGTATGAAGCCACGAAAATTTCCGGATAATTTCGAGTTCCTGCGGCGACCTTTTCCACAAAGCCCTTTCACCATGTCCTCCGTTGAGAAATAAACCGCAAAAGGCAGAAAACTGAGCCCAACGGATATAAAGGCGCGGTGGAATCGTATTTCCTGAAAAACCGGCAACATCTGAACCAATGATATTATAGCCCAATTTTGCACTGGCCATAATATTCTGAATTGCCAGTTCAATGCCATCGATTCCGTCCATGGCAATGTCCTTATTTTGGCGGTCTTCGTCAGTTATCTTTCCTGTTGATTCCCAGGAATGCTTTTGATCGCCGACCCAGTTAACCGGTGATGCGTCGATTGGAGCAAACCCTTCGGGATGATAACCGCGATCGATAGCCCTTGACATGGTAGCGAATTCAGGGTTCTGAGTCAGACCATAAAAATATTCATCACGGTAATAGTGATCCATATAGGTACGTGCCGTCATTAATCCGTCATGGGTCATCTTATAAAACAAGGGTATTGGTCCGATTTTGGTATAAAATAAAGTTGCTGTACCATCCAGCTTCCACCCGTCAATGCCATAGTCAAAAACAGTCTGCTGCAATCCGCGCCACCATTTTACTGCATCAGGATTGGTGTAATCGATAAATCCACCCCTACCCTTCCACCATTTTATCTGGTCGCCATTGGCAGCTAAATACCCTTTCTCCTTAGCTCCGTTATACCACGATTCCGATTGGCTGACCCGTGTATCCTGGCTCTGGCTGTTAACCATCGTAGTCATCCACATAACAACCCTGTAGCCGTTATCCTGGATTTTTTTAAACCACTCTTTTGGTTTGGGATACAACAGGGTATCAATTTCAAAATCGTTGTAGCGCATACTCCAGGGACTGTCTAAAATTACCGTCCGCACAGGAATATCATATTTTTTATACCCTTCAAGCAACGTGTCAACCCTGGCTGCGGTATTATAATCATCTTCCCACAACCAGCATTCGAGCGCCCATGCCGGAGTTAGTGGCGGATTACCATGTCGTTGCGCATTGAACGGCGCACCTCGAAAAGGGAGAGCAAAACCGAAATAATAAAACAACGACAATATAAATAGAATAATCACCAAATATTTTAAGATTTTCCTGCTGACTGAGTTCATTTTCATTTTGGAATGCGATTTTGGATATTAAAAATATGTATTATACTTTTTTTGCTCCTGACTCTTCGCAGAGAGCATATTATGGTCTGCAGAAGACTCCTAAAACTTTGCAGAAGACACCTTACACTTTGCAGAAGACACCCAAGACTTTGCAGAAGACACCTTACACTTTTCAGAAGACACCCAAGACTTTGCAGAAGACACCTTACACTTTTCAGAAGACACCCAAGACTTTACAGAAGACACCTTACACTTTTCAGAAGACACCCAAGACTTTGCAGAAGACACCTTACACTTTACAGAAAACACCCAAGACTTTGCAGAAGACACCTTGCACTTTCCAGAAGACATCTAAAACGTAACAGAATAAACATTGCACATTGCATTTTACATTCTGAATTATTCCCATATTCC
>CANJNY010000080.1 GCA_947475715.1 Prolixibacteraceae bacterium | reverse complement strand
TTCAGAATCATGTTTTCCGGTACGGAAAGATTCAGGCAGCCATCCTGCTTCAGATTGATTATCTAAAAATAATTTTTCCGAATGCAGGGTATCAGCAGGGTTATCTAAAATTCTTCATGCCCGATTATCTCTTCATTATTAATCTCAATAAGATTATATGTATCAAATAACTTAACAATTGAGTCAAAATATTTTTCAATTAAATGTAGTAACTCTTTATTGGTAATATTTCCTGTGGTAACAAACAGAAGTTTCTTGGGAATCCCTTGAATAAGGTGAGAATCGAGAAAATCAGAATCTTTTGTAATAATTACTCTATTTTGATCCTTAGCAACTTTCCGAATCTGATTATCCGTAGTCCGCTCTTTATCAGGTAAGTCATCAGTATGAAGAATGTCAAATCCCTTGTTTTTTAAATGCAAAGCTACTTTGAAAGGCAAATTAGCATCCACCAGGAATTTCATGCATTTATACGATGTAGAGATTTAACTTTTGACAATTGAGATGCAAAAGATAAACAAGCTTTAATATCCAACATCTCTAATGCAGGGTAATCTTCGATTATTTCGATTTCACTCATTCCCGAAGATAGTAAATCAAGTATTAAATCTACCGTATAACGGGTATTCCTAATGGTAGGTCGACCCTGGCAAATCTCCGGATTTATCGTAATTCGCTCTTTTAATCGTTTTTCCATCTCTTATTTATGTTTATGTATGCAAAGCATCAATATATCTAAGCTTTCTAAAATTATAAACCAATTTCTAACGTGTAGTCTATAAAACCTGAAAAAATTAAATTCATTTCTACAAATTTGAGAAAAAATTATGAAATTACAAACAGATCCAAACTGATAAGTTCCTTAAATTAAAATATTTCACAATAAATAAGACTAAAGTGAAACCTTTGGTAATCGTCCTGCATATTAAAGGTGTCTTCATATTGTTTTATGGTGTCAGGTATTAATCTCAAAATTATTATTATTATTATGAAAAATTTACCTTTTAGTCTGTTAAATTCCAATGAAATCATTCAACTTCCTGTCGCGTTAATGAGGCCTGCAAACTTTCTGTAAACGGTGACGGATTTATTGTCACACTTTGCTCCAATATTGATCAGGCCAACGTTAATCTGGCCAAAGGATTGGGTAAATCATTAAACAGTAAGATTGATGAAAACATAACTGAAATTGCAGCTATTGCCCGGGCACGCGAGACCAGGAAAGGGAATATCCCAAAAAAGACAGAAGAAGCTCCTGAATTAAATTGAATTTCAACGAATACAACATAAACTTAGCAAGGCGCCAGGACACTACGAAATATCACATTGCGGCTTGGGAGCCTGGCATTTGGTTATTCACACTTTGCAGGAGAGCAATCGGGATCCTGATTGGTTATTGACACTTTGCAGGTAATAAGATGAGGTTTCCTATGCCCTAACAGGAGCCATGCGGAACCATTATCTATTGACAGGAACAAATGATCGATTTATCACAAAAGCACATTTTACAATTATACAGACCAAATGCAAAGTATACGATACACTAAGTAGATGCAAGTATAAAATGTCGCATTTTAATAATTGAAAATTTGTTTCACTAAAAATTAAAAGTATTAAAATAGCCACAAAGTCACCAAGACACTAAGGTTCTCAAAGCATTGGATTCCAAAGAAATATTCTTAGTGTAGCTTTGAGCCTTAGTCCGTCTGACGGATTTTGGCACTTTTTGACTTTTCAATCTTTGTCATACTTTTGAGTTTTAAATACGATATTTATTTAATCTCATTACTTAGTTATATCATGAGCCGTGTCAAACCGGCCAGGATTCTGGCAACCAATGCCGGATTAAGCATCCTGTTGCTGCCCATGGTGAGCATGAACCTCGGATGGATATCGCTTATCGCACTTTATACGGTGTTTTTACTGATGTCGATCATGTTCCCCACATTTTTGCTTTGGGGATTAAGGAGCTCTGTCCACAAACCAAGAAAGGGGCTTCTATTATTGTAATGGCTGTTGTTGGCGGGGCTGTATTTCCACCGTTTATGGGACATATTTCAGACCTCTATTCAATGTCAGTCAGTTTTCTGGCGCCGGTTCCGCTGTTTATGTTTATTCTCTATTATGCATTGATGGGGCATCATGTAAAGGGTTAAGATTTAGCGTTTTCTAAAAGGATCCCTAATTCATTTGCAGTGATTATCTTAGTTTCCTTATATCCTGCCAAATCAAGTAAATCATTATCCCCTGTCACAAGATAATCCGCTTTCCCAATTTGACAAAGACTGAGTAAAAAATCGTCCTTTGTTAGTATCAATGACAACTCTAATTTCCATTAGATTTTTTGTAAAGCTTCGCTCTGACAATCTCACATTCCTGCATAATTACCTCATCTGACAATTCTTTTGTTTTAAAGGATTTTAATAAACTAACCAATTTTGAATTGATAGCCTCCTTTTCCAATTCCTTAGAAAGCCTAATCTTTTTATTTGCAGGAAGTTGTCTTACAATCTGCATTATCTGATTGAAATTTAATTGATATACTACAGCTGTTTTCATCCTTTTTGTTTTTACAAATATACAAAATTCGATCTGCAAATTCAATAATGATCTGATGAAGTAGCCATTATAAGAAAAACGCACCCGGAATGAATATTTCCAAAGGGCTCCAAGTTCCCATGGTTTGCAACAAGGGGTAAAGCCACCAGTCGTTTGCAACTATACCATAGGGTGGTGTGAATGTACGGGTGATTGATGATTGCCCCATCAATAATATTAAAAACTTTATTACTGGATATTTCTTTGCACTGGCATGCAGGTACGATATGGTGCATTTTAAAATGCACATGCATAGCGCTTCAGGCGCCATGAATTATTCTGAAGAATTTCAAATTAAACCTTTCACGAATAGAAAAGATTGCGTAATATTGTATCCAAATGAATACACCCGAATAAATGTACAAAATTGAGAAAACAGTCAATTTTGACAAATGGCTGAGAAAACTTAAAGATTTAAGAGCTAAAGCCAAAATATTGTTTCGCATTCAAAAGATTGAGAACGATGGGCACTTTGGCGATCATGAACCTGTTGGCGAAGGGATTCGGGAACTAAAAATTGACTACGCAAAAGGATACCGGGTATATTTTAAAGAATCAGACGGAAAAATCATTATTCTTCTTATTGGTGGGGATAAGTCAACCCAGCAGAGAGACATTGAAAAGGCAAAAGAGATTTTAAAACAAATTAAAATAGTATAGAAATGGAAACTTCAAAATTTGATATAGCAGACTATTTAGATAGTAACGAAATGATTGCGGAATATCTTAATGCTGTTTTAGCAGAAGGAAATGATTCCGATTTAATTATAGCAATCGGACATATTGCAAAATCAATTGGGATGACAAAAATTGCACAAGAAACTGGATTAAGCAGACCAAGTTTATACAAAGCATTATCGGATGGATCTAAACCTCAGTTTGAGACAATTATGAAAGTATTAAGAGCAATAGGTGGACAGATACAAATAAATCCCACGACGGCATAAACTGCGACTTTATAATCACAAGTGAGATTTGCCAAATCAGGAAGTAAATTACTGCCAAATCAGGAAGCAAATTAATGCCAAATCAGGAAGTCTAAATTGATATGCAAGATATTTCTTCTATATTTGCATAGAATTAGTACCATAGGATTATGGGTAAAAGGTCTTATTTATTGCGCTTATGCGATCAGGAATTACAACTAGCGTTACAATCTTCGGGGGCAGTTTTAATTGAGGGAGCCAAATGGTGTGGAAAAACACGTACTGCCTCTAATGCTGCAAAGAGTATCTTGTATATGCAAGATCCGGATAATACAGCATCTTACCAGGCAATTGCCGATACAAAGCCTTCATTATTACTCAAAGGTGAAACACCACGATTAATTGATGAATGGCAAATGGCTCCGGTTTTGTGGGATGCGGTCAGATTTGAAGTAGATAAAACAGGAGATGCCGGTCAGTTTATTTTGACAGGCTCTGCAGTACCTGACGATAATGTAACTGCTCATACAGGTACCGGACGTTTTTCCCGTATGCTGATGCGTCCTATGAGTCTATTTGAATCGAATGAATCGAATGGCACAGTATCTTTAGGTGATCTATTTACTGGAAATCAAGCTATTGAAGCTATGTCTGAATTGTCCATAGAAAAAATAGCTTTTGCTTTATGCAGAGGCGGATGGCCTGCCAGCATCATGAGAAATGAAGCATCAGCCTTACGCATGTCAAGAGATTATGTTGATGCCGTGATTAACCATGATGTGTCACGAGTTGATGATGTGGAAAAAAATCCGGAAAGAGTCCGGTTATTGTTACGATCTTTGGCTAGAAATGTAGCTACCATGGCTTCGATACAGACCATTAAAAATGATATTGAAGCAAGAGACATTTCAATTTCTGATAAAACAATCAGTTCTTACCTAAATGCATTGAGAAGAATTTTTGTGGTAGAAGATTTGCCTGCCTGGTTGCCGTCAATGCGTTCCAAAACGGCAATTCGCACTTCATCAAAAAGACATTTTGTTGATCCTTCAATTGCTACAGCAGTATTGCGAACAAACCCTGATGGTTTGCTGAATGACTTTAAGACTTTGGGGTTCCTGTTTGAATCTTTGTGCACAAGAGATATTCGTATTTATGCCCAGGTGATAGATGGTGATGTGTTTCATTACCGCGATAAAAGTGGGTTAGAATCCGATTTGATTATTCGACTAAGAGATGGTCGTTGGGCAGCTATAGAAGTAAAATTAGGGAATAAGCAGATTGAGGAAGCTGCTCAAAATTTATTGGCTCTAAAAGAAAAAATTGATGAAGATAAAATGGGACAAGCTTCGTTCTTAATGGTATTAACCGGAGGTCAATATGCTTATCGTCGTAATGATGGTGTTTTGGTAGTTCCTATCGGATGTCTGAAGAGTTAGAAATTATTTGGAAATCCTGTCGGATCCAGGATGGTGCGGAGTTAAGCATATTGCTTTTACCCATGGTTAATTTGAACCTGGGTTGCATATCGCTTATTGCACTTTATACCCTATTTATCTTAAATTCGCAACAACCATTTAAAATAAATTCAATCCCGATGAAATCTACCCTTATCCTATTTATATCCATCTTAGGGCTACTGTTGAACTCTTTTTTATCCCCTGCCCAAATTTCAAAGGGTTCGGAAGATTTAAAGAATCTTAATGTTATCTGGAATACCCCAAGCGACGATTCATTCGGATCGATGCCCCTTGGAAACGGTGACATCGGGGCCAATGTCTGGGTTGAAAAAAACGGAGACCTGCTCTTCTACATCAGCAAGGTCGATGCCTTTGACTCGGAACATATGCTTCCTAAACTTGGACGGATCAGGATTAAACTGGAGCCGTCACTTCCTTTGGAGAATTTCAAACAAACACTGAACCTGATTGATGCCTCCATTTTAGTGGAAGCAGGTGATGTCAAAATACGCATCTGGATCGATGCCAATCAGCCGGTTATCAGGATAGATGGTAAAAGCCTTGCTCCACGAACCGCAACGATCACGTTGGAATCGCTTCGGCCACTCGCTGATGCAACAAAGATCCTTCCAAATACCGGAACAGCAGGAGTCAACTTCATCGATCAGGAGAACCGCCTGGCCTGGTGCTACCGGAATCAATCCTCGCGCTGGGGGGAGAATTTCAAAAGCCAGAATACCCCTGAGATGGTAGCCAAAACCAAAGACCCAATTTTGGACCGGACCTCGGGTTGTTATCTTCAGGGCAAAGGGTTTACACGTAAAAATGCAACCACCCTAACCTTGAAAAACAGTTCAACAACCTTTGACTGTTCTATTAAAGTAATCTCTTCACAACCTCTGAATTTACAGCAATGGCTGGCAGATATTTCAAAGCCATGCCAATCCGATTGGAATGCCCATTGTGCTTACTGGAAATCGTTCTGGAACCGCAGTTACATCAACATCAAATCAGGTGGTGAAGGAAAATTCAATCTTGACCAGTGTCGTTACACACAATTTGCCCAGGGCTCGAAGGCCTATGAGGGTCATAAGGAAATCGATGCCCGGCAAAATATTGATCAGATCAACCAGCGTTATGCCCTTGAACGTTTTTGTGAGGCTGCGGCAGGAAGAGGTGCTGTCCCTGCTCCCTATAACGGGTCAATTTTTACGATGGATATGCCAGCCGGAATCCAGGGATTTGACAAACCGATTGATCATCCAGTCTCTCCCGACGGCCGCGACTGGGCAGAACTTTCGTTTATGTGGCAGAATACGCGCCATCCATACTGGTCAATGGCCACCCGCGGCGACTACGATGCCATAAAACCGGGAATGCAGTTTGTACGTGACGGTTTGGATATTTGCCGCGATCATTGCCAAAAGATCTTCGGTCATGAGGGTGCCTTCATTATGGAGGCAAGCTGGTGGTATAATGTGGGTGTCTTTAACTGGGATCAGATGCCCGCCCATTTACGTTACCATCAACTGGCTTCTGTTGAAACACCGGCCATCATGTGTGAATATTATGAACATACCCGTGATCCGCTTTTTCTAAATCAAATTCTGTTGCCGTGCGCCGACGAATTTCTGAAGTTTTACGAACTCCATTATCCAAAGCGCGATGGTAACGGGTTCATGCAGATGGATGGTGTCGGTTGTGCAGAAACCTACCAGGGTGTGACAAATCCCTGTACCGAAATCGGATGCCTGAAATACCTCCTTTCCAAACTGCTCTCCTTCGAAATTGACAATCAACGAAAAGAACATTGGAAACAGTTACTAAAGGCAATGCCGGGAGTACCATTGCGTAAAATTCGTGGATTGAATTTGCTGGCAGTAGGTGAGAAATATGAGCCGGGACGCGTGAATTGTGAAAGTCCTGAATTGTACTCAATCTATCCGTTCCGACAGGTCTGGCTTGGAAAACCTGAACTCTTGTCCAATGCCCGTCAATCCTTTTATCTGCGCACAACCAGTATCGACGGGACTGCCGATTATCAGGGAACCGAGACTGGTGGATGGCAATCGTCGCCGGTACAGGCCGCCTACCTGGGATTACCCCTTGAAGCAGCCAGGTTATTGAGTATAAATTTCAACGACCAGTTTATTCACTGGAATGACAATATCGATCCCAACGCCCCCTACCCTATCCGTCCACGCGCACGATTTCCCGCCTTTTGGGAGTGCAAGATGGATGGAACGCCCGACAACGACCATGGAGCCAACTCAGTAAATGCGCTTCAAAGCATGTTGTTGCAGAGCGATGGTGAAAAAATTTTCCTCCTCCCGGCATGGCCCGAAAACTGGGATGTTACGTTTAAACTTTGTGCAACAAACAATACAACAGTCGAATGTGAATATCGCGATGGTAAAGTACAATCGTTGAAGGTTTCTCCCGAATCGCGCAGAAAAGATATTATTGACAGAAGCACAGAACAGCAACGAATTCGAAACCTCGTTCAGGTGGCTCTTGCTGACCGGAACTACCTCTTTGGACTACCTCCTATTGCTGATGCACAACCTATCCCTGACAAAACCACTACATCCTGGATCACAAAATACGGATACACACTCGAAGGGTGTCTGGCCGGACCATGGATGAACAGTGTTTTCAAGGGGAATATGGTCTATGTTCATATTCCTGATTGGCCCCGGGAGGGTGTTCACCTCACCTCGATTCCACGAAAGCTGATTTCGTGGGAAGCTGTCACTGGTAATATACAGATTACGGAGGATGAAAAAGGATGGCTACTTACCGGCACACCCGATCCTCTGACGACAATCGTACGTTTGGAATTCGACCGGTCAGTCGAAGAGCTGGCCAATACATTGCCATCAACAGGTTCATTTACTTTGAGAAAAGAACGAAATATTACCACCGACACAGAAGGGCGAAAAGTTGCAACAGTGAAACTCGACGGCAAAAAAACCATAAACCGGTTTGAATTTACCATCGATAATATTGGATACCTTCGTGGTCAGGGGAAGCCTTTCGAATTGCAGATTCAACAAACTGATGGTTCCTGGAAAACGACCTACAAAGGGAGCGTTTACGGAACGATTTGTGGCAAAAATATCGATCCGGTAACCACTCAAAGTGTCCGTTTGATAATTCGGGCAACAGGGATTCCGCAATTGGATGTTTTTTAGGATTAATTTATCAGAATAAAAATAAACGATGAAAAACCCATAGCTGGAAAATCACAAACCGAAATGAAAAAATCACCATCGCCAGGCCTTACGACCTTAAAAAATCAAATTATATTCGGATGAAAAATAATCTTATTATCCTAATTATTCTTATCGCCTTTTCTTTCAAAATTCCTGTAGCAGAGACGATAAAAATCGCAATTAATATGATCTTTTAGTCAAGTTTTGGGTGTTCAGGGTAATTTCTGGTCACATATCGACCGGCAGCTTTTCCCAAGGTTAATGGCCTTATCGGAAATTGCCTGGACAGAGAATGAGAAAAAAGATTGGAATGAATTCAACCATCGGCTTGGTCAATTAAAACAAAGCCTGGATATTCTGGGAATTAACTATTTTATCGAAAAATTAGAATCTGGTTTAAAGGTGCCGATTAATGTTTTAACTGATCTGAGTTTTGCATCTAATAGCCAGTAGCCAGCTGCCAGCCGCATTTTTCAATGTCCCTCTCCATTTTTCAGATTGGGTTTTGTTCTCCAGCTTGCGTCAGGACCAAAACGGGTATGTTGTTGAGAATGGTTTAGTTTATCGTATTCCGGATAGTGATAGATCATTCGGTTAGTCACTAAAAATAGTACACTCGATAGCAGCAAAGCCGCGATAGCTTTAATCCATAATCGTTTATAGACTGGGAGATAGTTCTCTTCTTCAATAATCACAACCGACTCCTGCTCATTGGGAAGCAAAAGGAGAAGAACAGTTGCAATAATTGCATTTAGAAAAATAACCCATTCAGTAAGGAGTCTGCTTGGATTCCAGCCTGTTAGAGCCCGCTCGAAATTAGCAACTACCATAATCCAAAGCAGGATAAGGAAGATAACCTGCCCTTTGGCCAACGAACTTTTGGGAATTATTGGAAGTGGTGACTTATAATGACGTATAACGATAAGTATACAGGCTAAGGTTAATAAGCCCCAGGTTAGTGAGAACCAGGAAGCCGGTGTCATATTTAAAAAATCGATACCGGGCAGTCTTCCGAAATAAGGAATATCCCATAATGCAGGCACCACTTCGGTTTGGCCGGTAGCATGAGTAACAGTGCGGGTCCAAACGCTCGGTTTCAATTGATTGCCCCAAACATCCACATTTTTAATTACATTGAAATAGGTCAGACCCATCAAAATCATCAGGACAGAGAAAGCTCTGGTCCAACGTCCTTTTGAATAATCGGCAGATTGGTCATCCTCCGAATGAATTTTCACCCGGCTTGCGATAAATGCAAGTGCAACAGCAATGGCAATACCATTTACAAATCCATAGCTTTGTTCCAGAAAGCTGTGCCAGTTTTGCCCCTGCCATCTACTCCAGGCCGAAGTGATCGAGATATATTGATCACTATCGGGAAGAAGCCCCATATAAGCCAAAATCCGGGGACTCCCAAAGGAGAGCATCAAATGCTTAATCCATTGAATACCGGCAAAGCCGAGCCCTCCGATTATTCCACTTATCAAAGAGGCAACAGCTACCGGCTTGAGCTTATTTCGCCACATCCACAGGCTTGTGCCGATAAAAACGCCCAGAATACCCGCCCAATCATCCGAACGGGGGGGAGTCATCCGGATTCCCCCATAATCGGCAAACAAATTGCCTCCCAGAACGGGAAGGGCCAAAAATGAGATCAGCCATCCACCGGCCATATAGACGAATAGTGAGGAGCCGTTTTTAAATTTTCCGTAAAGGGCGAAGTAGAGGATTAATCCGGCAATTAAACCCACAAGCCATCCAATATGCTGGGGATAATCACCAAACCATTGAGGCCAGTTATTCAGAAAGTTTGAGGGATCGAATGCCAACTTACCGGTAGAGGGATTAACATAGGTTGGATCGCCCTGAGGATAAGTCAATAGTGAGACCAATTTATGATCAAGAGCTACCGCACCAAGCAAGAGCTGAATGATCCAGCCAGAGAACGCCCCGCCGACTGCAAAAAGTGGGAGAAATAAGCGGTTTTGCACACCCTTGCGCTGATATAAATCGTAAATGGCACAACCTAAAAGAGCAAAACACGCCTGGAGATAATATGCATCGAACCAGTAGAGGGGATTTTTGTGACGGAAGGAGTTTGTATCAAATGAGGCACCGGGCTGTAACCAGCGGGCTAAGGGATCTTCTATAAGGCCTAAAATGATATAAGCACCAACAATGAAAAGGAAGGGTTTAAAAATATGAACCAATTTTTCTCTGGGGGCCACAGCTGCAAATGCAGTGCCTGCTCCACCTAGAGCCGCCCACATAAAGCCGATAAAGAAAATTGCAAGGTAACCATACCATTGTGAACTCAGATGTCCACTTTCGGTATATGAGAGCACCTGCATATACGATTGAGAAGCGCCGAAACCCCATCCCAGAGCACCGAAAAATGCGAAATAAGGGACCCGGCTACGCCAGTCCTCCCTGCCTGACAAGAGTGCAACTGCTATTGCACCAAGTGCACCGGCGAATTCAGCTCCATATTCATGACCAAAGTTGCCTCTGATTCCCCAACCAATTGAAAGGGCTATGCCCACCAGAAAAATGTTCCCTTTTCGCAATCCGGGATTGAACTTGATTGATTCCATACCAGTTAAGTTAATTGATGAGTTTCGAAGCTGTGTTAGTTTAGCAAAATAATAAATTTTAAAGATTGCTTTTAACAGGGAGAGAATATTCTATCAAAATCGGTCAAAAAACTACCACCACACCAATTTATACTCCATAAAAAAGGCCGGAAAAATCCGGCCTTTAACTACAAACTATAATCTGAACTTATTTAATCTGCTTCGTTATAAGCTATTTCGTCATGCTGAGTAAGGTCAAGACCAGTTACCTCCTCTTCTTCTGTAGCACGCATACCCAAAGTTTTATCAACAATTTTAAATATAATTGCCGTAAGTATACCTGAATAAATCAAAGTTGCCAGGACAGCGACTATCTGAATTCCGAGTTGTTTGGGATTTCCGTAAAATGTTCCGCTATAAGCTGACTGAATAAGCGGAGTTGCAAAGAGTCCGGTAGCAATAGCTCCCCAGATTCCACCAATACCATGAACACCAAAGGCATCCAGTGAGTCATCATAACCAAGTTTACGTTTAACCACACTAACCATAAAGAAACACATCACCGAAACCAGTAAGCCGATTATTATTGCACCGCTTACGTCCACAAAACCTGCAGCAGGAGTTATAGCGACCAATCCAGCAACGGCACCGGTGGAAATTCCAACAATTGTAGGTTTTTTATTATGGAACCAGTCAAGCAAGACCCATGAGAGCGCAGCGGCAGCGGCAGCTATATGAGTTACAAGGAAGGCACTTGCAGCAAGACCATCAGCAGCTAAACCACTGCCGGCATTGAAACCGAACCATCCAAACCAAAGTAACGCGGCGCCAATAACCACAAAAGGAATATTGTGAGGGGGTGTAATATGCTGTCCTTTAGGTAATTTTCGTTTGCCTAGCATAATAGCCGTAACTAAGGCTGCAATACCGGCATTGATATGGACAACTGTTCCTCCGGCAAAGTCAAGTGCACCAAGCTTAAATAACCAGCCATCTGCAGACCAAACCCAATGGGCAATCGGGTTATAGACGAATACAGACCAAAGCAATGAGAAGATCAGGAAACCACGGAATTTCATCCGTTCAGCATAAGCCCCAATAATCAAGGCAGGGGTAATCACTGCAAACATGCATTGGAACATTATAAATACAAGGTGAGGAATTCGCTCGGTAGCTTGTGAAATATAATATGGGCTCACATCCGAAATTCCAATTCCCTTTAAGAAGGCCCAATCAAAACCGCCAATATAAGGAGCTAAAAATCCCGTTGATGCACCAAAGGCATTGCTATAACCAAAGGCCACCCACTCAAGACTAATAACGGCCAGTAAGATAAAGCACTGCATAAGGACATTAAGTATATTTTTATTCCTGACTAACCCCCCATAGAACAAGGCTAATCCGGGAATTGTCATTAGCATTACCAAAGCTGTAGCCACTAACATCCATGCCGTATTTCCGGCACTAATAAATGGAGCAGGAACAACAGCTGCCGCTGCAGGAGCTGCAGTTGCTATTGCCTGAGCAAACGATGAAACAGGTAAAAGAATTATGCATCCTAGCACAAAACCGATATATCCAAGATATTTACTTTTCATAAAATTTCAATTAATTATCAAACTACTTAACATCATACAACGATTCATCTCCCTTATCACCAGTCCTAATCCTGATTGACTGCTCGATTTGGGTCACAAAAATCCGACCGTCACCACTTTCGCCGGTAAATGCCGATTTAAGAATTGCATTGACCGATTTATCAAAGTTGATGTCGCGAACAACAAACGAAATAAAGATCCGGGCTACCGAGTTAACATCATAGGAAATACCTCTGAAGATAAGTCCCTGCTTGGCTGTTCCCTGTCCTTTTACTTCCCACCAGGAGAGAAAGTCTATATCAGCTTCATGTAAAGCTTCTCTAACCTCTTCAAATCTTGATTTCCGAACTATCGCTTCTATTTTCTTCATAACATTAAAATTTGTGTGTGAAAATCAGGAATATTTCTTCCCTGAAATGTAACTTAATAAAATATTTCATCGATCACAAAAATAATTAACAAAACACATAAATCAAATTATTAATGGGGGTACAATCTGAATTTAATGATTAATTAACAATATTTAATGTGATTTACAGGGGGTGCCATGTATTTTTTATCATTTTCTTTCTGAAAACAAGCATTTAACTTCAATTAAGAAATACCTTCTTTTTTGAACAATCATAACTTAGAAAACACCAACTAATCTTATCGATACCTATTGCGGCAATGAGAAGAAGAGGAGCGATCAGTTCTCCTGTAAGAATCGTGAAATTAAGCCTTATATTCTTATTTTCAACATGCTATAACTCATTCGACGAATTAATTCCCCGCCGCGGGGAATAATTGCAATTGAATCCATAACAAACAATTTACAGGCAATTAATACGTACGGAATTCCACTCCACTAACCCGGCAAGATCGAGTGATCGGGTTACCACCGGAAACAATCTGAAAGCTACAAAGTGATTCCTATCACATAGAAAATCTGCTCCTTGTTTGGATTTATAATTACTGACCCGGTAACCGGAATAGAAAAACTTTCGCTAATCTTTAGGGTCTTAGTTGTTGTTACTCCGATATTACAAGCCTGAAAGGATCCATCGTTTGTGTACCAGCCATCACCCGCTCCAACAAAAAGCTTAACTGTAGAAAACTGATAGCCAGCTTCGAAATATTTATCATCCCCAATTGCACCTGATGCTGCATTGAAAACATAATTACCTGCAATACTGAATTTTCCGACAGCATAACCAGCATTGGCTTCAAAGGCATGCACCTTGCTTCCAAATAATTTTGAAGTGTTATAATGATAATCAGTTACCCCCAGAGAAAAACCCGATTTAAAAGCATAAGTTGCAAACAGATCTGTCTCCTCAGGTGCACCGGTTGTTAAATCACCTGAACCCCATGCACCGATCGAGAAACCTCCGGTACTATATTTTACAGTTGGCTGAATACTGAATACACCGGCTTTGGATCCCCTCCAGATATAACTACTCACCACATCTGCACCAACACTCCAGGCACCTTTGGCATCCTGAGCAAAACCCGACATCGAGCCCGCCACAACAATAGCGGCAAATAAGAATAGAGAAACTTTTTTCATAGTGATCAATTTTAAATTATAAAAATTATTAAAATATAAAAAATTTGCAAAAAATACATTTGTTAATAGCTAGTGTTTTTTAAAGTTTCCAATTACACCCCCTATTTTTTTGTTCTTTATTGTGCAAATCTATATTTATTAATTATTACACCCCTATTTTTTTTAATGTTTAAAGACTAAATAACGTTTATTTAACACACAACCCCCATTTAAAAAATATATCAACCATTAAACATCACAAAATGAGCATTTTGATTATTTATAGATCATCTATCGCTAATTCATGTAATTTATTAAGTTTTTTATGACACTAATACAAATAAATAATCTATAAATGATCTTTATGTCAATGAACGCTAAATAAAATATTTTTATATAAGCCGGATTAAAAATTCGAAAGTGAAACAAATAGGAGGAATATCTGTAATCTTAAAATAATGGCTATATTTGAGAAAACCATCAAGAATGAAACGCAACTATAAAAAAACGATCTGGCTTGGCATGGTTATTCTGATCATTGCTTTCACCTGGATAAAATGGGATATTTGGTTTTACAATCCACCGGAGCCAAAGTATTCCCCCTCACCGTCACCTGCACGGATTATGCTTACCTGGTCGGATAATCCGCTCAGTTCGCGTGATGTGACCTGGGAAGGGGATACCTCCACACATCAGGGGTTTCTGCAAATTTCTGACAACGCGATCCCGGGGGATACTATATTATATCGATCAAACGCCAAAATCATCAGGAGTTCCGGAGGGTCCTCCACATTTTTTAAAGTACATATAAAGGATCTCAGACAGGGTCGGTTATATCACTATCGTGTTTCCAATAACAAAATATGGTCTGACTGGTTTGATTTTAAAATTGGGAACAGCACCGATGCATCCTATTCGTTCGTTTATTTTGGAGATGTGCAGGACACCATAAATGGGAGTTCCGGTAATCTGTTTCATCGTGCGATCGAAAGCCGACCACAATCAGCGTTTATGATTTTTATCGGAGATATGATCGAACGCCCTCACGATGCCTATTGGGGAGAATGGTTCAAATCCGGAGGGACGCTTTTCAGAACCATTCCTGTGATTGCGACACCGGGCAACCACGAATACTATAAAAGTTTAATCGGAACACTGGATGAGAGGTGGATGGCTCACTTTTCATTTCCTCAGAACGGACCTGAAAATTTCAGGGGACGTGCCTGCTACTGGGATTACATGAACACGCGATATATCAGTATCGATTCAAACGGTATTCAATCGTTACCCTCTGCCCTTGAACAGCGCTCCTGGGTGAAGGGTGTACTGGAAAACACCCGCCAAAAATGGATTGTAATAATCATGCATCACCCTCCATATTCCACAAGCAGAGGACATAACTATTTTTTCCTTCGGGCATTATTTAAACCACTTTTTGACCGATACAATGTCGATCTGATCCTTTCGGGACACGATCACGCATATGGCAGGGCTGTACACATTCAGAATAAGCTAACCGATAACAAACAGGGTGCGGCCTACGTCGTTGCTCATGCGAGTCCTAAATTTTACGAAATTGGATTCTCAGACAAGATGGACAAACTAGCCTCGAACACCCCTTCTTACCAATTATTTGATGTTTCAGCCGACTCAATCAGATTTGAGGCCTATACCCGCAACGGAATCTCCCTTGATGGATTCACAATCCGGAAAGATGCATCAGGTAACCGGACAGTCACAGTTCACGCTCCTCCAAACAGCAGAGACCTTCTCAAACCTACCGACCTATTTTTGAAAAAAAATTCACAAAAGGAGATTGACAGGTTTAATATGGAGATGGAGCAATGGGAAAAGAGTAGAAAATAATAATTTTGCAAAACATTAATACTTACAAAATCGATGAAACTCTGGGACAAGGGTACTGAAATAAATAAGCTCATAGAAACTTTCACCATTGGCCGTGATACTGAAATGGACCTTTTCTTGGCTGAGTTTGATGTTCTTGGTTCGCTGGCTCATATCCGAATGCTTGAGTCTATCGGACTGATATCAGATCAGGAGCTATTAATATTAACTAAGGAATTAAGGGCCATATATCATCAAATCCAAACAGCGGATTTTGTGATTGAGCGGGGAATTGAAGATGTTCATTCTCAGATTGAATTATTGCTAACCCGTAAACTTGGTGATGCCGGTAAGAAAATTCACAGTGGACGTTCGAGAAACGACCAGGTTTTACTGGACTTGAAATTATTCACGCGCAGCGAAATAAGAGGTGTAGTTGACCAGACTATTGAGTTGTTTGAAATCCTGATTAATCAAAGTGAAAAATTCAAACATGTGCTTATGCCAGGATATACCCATCTTCAGGTGGCGATGCCCTCCTCGTTTGGGCTGTGGTTTGGTGCTTACGCCGAAAGCCTGACCGATGATTTGATTTTATTGCAGGCGGCATATCGAATATCAGACCAGAACCCACTTGGTTCGGCTGCTGGATACGGCTCATCTTTCCCTCTGAACCGGCAAATGACAACCGATCTTTTAGGATTTGAATCGATGAATTTCAATGTTGTGTATGCACAGATGGGACGCGGAAAGGTTGAAAAAACGGTCGCATTTGCCCTTGCATCGGTAGCTGCAACCCTCTCTAAACTGGCATACGATGTTTGTCTGTTTATGAGTCAGAATTTTAATTTTGTATCCTTGCCCGATGAATTAACAACCGGCTCAAGTATTATGCCTCATAAAAAAAATCCGGATGTTTTTGAGCTGCTCCGTTCGCATTGCAACCGTATCCAGTCATTACCCAACCAGATATTATTAATGACCAATAATTTACCAAGCGGTTACTTCCGGGATCTTCAATTAATCAAAGAGCTATTTATTCCGGCCTTTGCAGAATTAAAAAGCTGCCTTTCGATTGCCTCTTTTGCAATCACGAACATAGGAATTAATGAAAATATCATGGACGATGTCCGATATGAAAATATTTACAGTGTTGAGGCGGTAAACAAACTGGTTCTGGAGGGAACACCTTTCAGGGAAGCTTACCTACAGGTAGGGGCTTCGATTAAAAACGGGGATTTCCGTCCGGAAAAAACTATTGATCATACCCACGAAGGGAGTATTGGAAATCTTTGTCTGGTGCAGATTGTTTCAAAAATGGATGTAATTAGATCCGGATTTAATTTCAACCGTGCTGAATATGCGTTCACAGAGCTACTCAGCGGGAGTATCACCCGCTAATAAATTGATTATTTTAACCCGCTTTAATGCCAATAAAAGGGCTAAAATCGAACAGTTTAATTTCAATTTGTCGAAAATCAACCGTGAAAGATTACTTATTGATATTTAATAATTATTTAATATCCATTTCTACATAACTGATTATCAGCAACTATAATCAATAATTAGTCTAAATACCGGGCCGGTATAACAAAAAAATCAGAATAAGAGGTCAAATCGATAGTAATATTTAACGTATAAATTGTACTTTTGATTTAAGTTTTTAAGCAATAACTGTAATTTACTTTCATATTGTTACAGATTATTACTTTTTACCAGAAATATCACAACAGATAATAACATACGCTTACTGTTTGATAACAGACAGTGCGTTTTGCTAATTTTATATCACATGGAACAGAATAGATTTCCAAAAGCCCAGGGGCTTTACGATCCTAATAATGAACACGATGCCTGCGGGATCGGATTTGTGGCACATATTAAAGGGCAGAAATCACACGACATTATCGACCGTGGACTTACTGTATTATTAAATATGGATCATCGCGGAGCGACAAGCTCGGATAATAAAACGGGAGATGGTGCAGGAATTCTGATGCAACTACCTCATGATTTCTTTATTTCACTTAATATTGCTGTTCCTGAAGCCGGGAAATACGGAACCGGGTTGGTTTTTCTTCCCCGAGATGAAGAAGAAGCTGCATATTGTATTGAAGTACTCAACCGTTATGTTGAAGCGGAAGGTCTTCAACTCATTACCTGGCGTACTATCCCTGTCGACAGTTCAGTGATCGGTGAAATAGCCAGACGGACAGAGCCTCTTATCCGTCAAATATTTGTAAAGGGAGATTACGAACAGGATATTCTTGAGCGGAAACTCTACCTGGCCCGCAAACAGGCCGAACGGGTCATCCGTGAATCACAACTTGCCCAGAAAGACTTTTTCTATCTGCCTAGCTTTTCAAGTAAAATACTCATATACAAAGGGATGTTCACACCGGGGCAGTTGCGTGATTATTTCAAGGATCTTACAAATCCTGCAATCACCAGTGCTATTGCCTTAGTTCATTCGCGATTCAGCACCAATACATTCCCAACATGGGATCTTGCACAACCATTCAGGATGATCGCCCACAATGGTGAAATCAATACCATCAAGGGAAACCGTCAATGGATGCATGCCCGCGAAGCGCTCCTTGAATCTCCGCTTTTTTCGGAAGATCTCGAAAAATTATTCCCAATTATTGAGCCCGGCAAATCCGATTCGGCTTCCTTTGATAACACGCTCGAATTTCTGCATTTGACCGGCCGTACAATGCCGCACTCATTATGCATGCTTATTCCTGAGTCATTCAACGAAAAAAATCCGATTCCTGAAAGTCTGAAGGCTTTTTATGAATATCATTCAACCATGATGGAACCATGGGATGGCCCCGCCTCCATGGTTTTCTCGGATGGCAGGTACATTGGTGGCACACTCGACCGAAGCGGATTACGTCCGTCAAGGTATGTGATTACGAAAAATGATTTAATCGTAATGGGATCCGAAGTGGGTGTTCAGGTTTTCCCTGCGGAGGATATCAAGGAAAAAGGACGTTTAAGGCCCGGAAAGCTATTACTGGTTGACACACAATTAGGGATAATCATTCCTGACCAGGAGGTTAAAGCCGAGTTGAGCCGCAAACATCCTTACATTAACTGGTTAAAAGAAAACAGGTTAGTTCTTGAGGAGATTAAGGTGAAGAATCGTGTCCCATCAGGTATGGGAGAGGAATTCGGTCCTTATTCCAAGGTGTTTGGCTACAGCAAGGAAGAGATGATGATCATTATCAAGGAGATGGCAGAGACAGCTCAGGAACCTACAAGTTCCATGGGTAATGATACTCCAATCGCTGTTTTTTCAGATAAACCAAAAAGATTTTTCAGCTACTTCCGTCAATTATTTGCACAGGTTACTAATCCGCCGATTGATCCGATCCGCGAAGGATTGGTAATGTCGCTTACCAATTATATCGGTTCATTGAGCAGTAATATTCTCAATGATTCTCCGAGTCATTGCAAACTGATTAAGTTTGATAGTCCGATCATTACCAATACTGATCTTGGAAAGATCAAGGACCTTAAGCATGAAACCTTCACGCATGCTACTATTCCAATGCTCTTTTCTAAAAAAGAGGGAGTTGAAGGTTTTAAGAAAGCGTTTAAAGCTATGTTGGAAGCAGCGGAGAAAGCGGTCGATGACAAACAGAATTTCATTATTCTGACAGACCGCAACATCTCTGAAGATATGGTTCCGATTCCGTCGCTACTTTCGGTGGCCGCTGTTCATCATCATCTGATTAAAAATAAAAAACGGATGCAGGTGGGTATTATTGTTGAGACTGCAGAACCTCGTGAGATCATGCATTTTGCCCTTTTACTGGGATACGGAGCCAGCGTTGTAAATCCATATCTCGCATTTGCAGCTATTGATCATCTGGTTAATGAGGGTGAAATTAAATTGCCATATACTGAAGCGCGTAAAAATTATATCAAATCAATCGACAAAGGGTTATTGAAGATCATGTCGAAGATGGGGATTTCAACCCTTCGTTCGTATCACGGATCACAGCTTTTTGAGGCAATGGGAGTTAGCGATGAGCTTATTGAGAATTACTTCAAAGGGACACCCTCACGTATTGGCGGTGTGAGCTATGAAGAGATTTTCAAGGAAGCGATGATGTTCCATGAGGATGCCTTTAAGAATCCGTCGAAAAAGGTTGAATTCTCAACAGTTGGAGAATACCATTACCGCAATAACGGTGAATTTCATGCCTGGAATCCACAGAGTGTTGCGCTGTTACAATGGGCGACAAGAACAGATGATTACCAGATTTATAAAAAATTCAGCACCCTGGTTGATGAGCAGACGGCCAAGCCGGCATTTATTCGTGGTGTGTTAAAGTGGAAGAAAAATCCGATTCCGATCGAAGAGGTTGAATCAGCAGATAAAATCCTGAAACGTTTTGTAACAGGAGCCATGTCCTATGGTTCGATTTCGAAGGAGGCGCATGAAGCACTTGCGGTTGCGATGAATACCATTGGAGGGCGCAGCAATACAGGCGAGGGTGGCGAAGATGCCGAACGTTTCGGAACAGAACGGAATTCAAAAATTAAACAAGTTGCTTCGGGTAGGTTTGGTGTAACCAATAATTACCTGATCAATGCGGTCGAATTGCAGATAAAAATCGCGCAGGGTGCAAAACCGGGTGAAGGTGGACAACTACCCGGATTTAAGGTAAATAAGATCATTGCCAAGTTGAGACATTCAACTCCGGGAATTACGTTAATCTCGCCTCCACCACATCACGACATTTATTCGATTGAGGATCTTGCACAGCTAATCTTTGATTTAAAGAATGTTAATCCCGATGCCAAAGTATCGGTTAAACTTGTAGCAGAATCAGGAGTTGGAACAATTGCTGCCGGGGTGGCCAAAGGATTTTCGGATATTATTATAATCAGTGGTTGTGAAGGGGGAACGGGAGCATCACCTGCCAGTTCGATCAAACATGCCGGTTTGCCAGCTGAGTTCGGAATTGCGGAAACACAACAAACCCTGGTTATGAATAATCTACGGGGAAGGGTTAAACTTCAGGTTGATGGCCAGCTTAAAACCGGTCGTGATGTTGTAATCATGGGAATGCTTGGCGGTGAGGAATTTGGATTCGCTACCGGTGCATTAATCTCCCTGGGATGTATTATGATGCGAAAATGTCATCTCAATACTTGTCCTGCAGGAATTGCAACACAAAATAAGAGTCTCAGAAAACGTTTCCTTGGAAGGTCCCAGTTTGTGATCAACTATTTCCAGTTTATTTCACAGGAGATCCGCGAATACATGGCTGAAATTGGCGTTCGCACCTTTGATGAATTAGTAGGAAGAGTTGATCTTTTGGAACAGAATCGGGAGGTTACAAACTGGAAGATGAAAAATGTCGATTTATCTAAATTCCTGAATCTTCCTGAAGAGGCCAAAATCTATCCGATTCATAACACCCATCCAAATACAAAAAACCTGGATGATGTCATTGACAAAACATTAATCCGCGAGGCCAACAAGGCGATCAAGAGTGGTGAAAAAGTATGGCTTACCCATGACATTAATAATGTAATGCGTACAGTTGGGGCTATGTTATCGGGTCAGATATCCAAGCGCTATGGCGAAGAGGGGCTACCAAAAGATACGATCAATTGTTCTTTTAACGGGACTGCAGGACAAAGCTTTGGTGCGTTTCTGGTTAAAGGGGTGTCTTTCAGACTTGAAGGTGATTCGAATGACTACCTTGGAAAGGGACTCTCAGGAGGTAAGATTGTAGTTCTTCCACCACGCGGATCCACTTTTGCACCTGAGAAGAATATTATTGTCGGAAATACAACGCTTTATGGCGCCACAAGTGGTGATGTATATATCCAGGGAGTTGCTGGTGAGAGGTTCTGTGTGAGAAATTCAGGAGCTAAAGCAGTGGTTGAAGGGACCGGAGACCATTGTTGTGAATATATGACCGGTGGGCGCACTGTGGTACTTGGAACTACGGGAAGAAATTTTGCAGCCGGAATGAGCGGAGGAATCGCTTACGTCCTTGACGAGAATGGAGATTTTGAATATTATTGCAATACAGGTCTTGTCGAATTAAGCCCTGTCGAAGATAAGGCAGACATTACTGAATTACAGGAGATGATCAGTAAACACCTTCTCTACACACAAAGCCCGCTTGCGAGTAAAATTCTTTCCAATTGGGAAGAGTTCCTCCCTAAATTTGTGAAAGTGATTCCATTGGAATACAAAAAGGTCCTCAATGAGATGAAACTTAAAGAGGTGAAACGGAAACTCGAATTGGCAGAGGATGTCCCTGACAGAAGGGAGTAATTTAGAAAGAGAGCAAACGATTAAAGTTACGAAAAATGGGAAATCCAAAAGGTTTTATCGAAATAGAACGCAAAGAGAGCGGTTATCGTCCTGTAGGCGAGCGAATTGGTGATTACGGCGAAGTAGAACAGACACTTAACGAAAATGATCGGAAAGATCAGGCTTCGCGATGCATGGATTGTGGAATTCCGTTCTGCCACAGTTCCTGTCCGGTAGAGAGTAATATTCCTGAGTGGCAGGATGCAGTTTATCGCGGCAAATTTGACGAAGCGTATGATCTTTTATCTGCTACAAATAGCTTTCCCGAATTTACAGGCAGGGTTTGTCCTGCACCGTGCGAAAAATCGTGTGTGCTTGCCATACATGATGAGGCAGTTACGATTCGCGAAAACGAATGTTCAATAGTTGAAAAGGCTTTTGATATGGGACATGTTGTTGAACAGATCCCCACACACAGAACCGGAAAAAAAATTGCAGTCATTGGTTCCGGACCTGCAGGATTATCTACCGCCGATGTGTTGAATAAAGCAGGACATTCGGTTACTGTGTTCGAAATGGATGATAAGGTTGGAGGACTACTCCGGTATGGAATTCCCGATTTCAAACTCAATAAAAATATAATCGACCGAAGAGTAAATTTATTCATTAAAGAAGGAATAAAATTTAAGGTTAACACCAGGGTTGGTGTAGATCTGCCGGCAGATAAATTAATGAAGGATTTCGATGCAGTCTGCCTTTCATGCGGTGCCATGGAACCTCGCGATTTACCTGCAGATGGACGGGAATTAAAGGGGATTCATTTTGCAATGGAGTTCCTTCGTCAGCAAAATAAAGTGATAAGTGGCCAGGAGATTCCAGAAAATGAGCGACTCTCAGCGAAAGACAAAAAAGTTTTGGTCATTGGTGGTGGTGATACAGGATCTGACTGTGTAGGCACGTCAATCCGTCAGAAGGCCATATCGGTATCTCAGATTGAGATTCTTTCCAGACCTGCAACCAAACGGATTGATGATAATCCATGGCCTTACTGGCCTAATACGCTAAGAACATCAAGCTCTCATCTTGAAGGATGCGAAAGAAGATGGAACCTGGCGACCAAACGCTTTATTGGCAAAGATGGTGTGCTAACCGGTGTTGAAGTGGTACAGGTGGAGTGGATCCGCGAGAATGGAAGGATGATTATGAATGAGATCCCCGGAACTCTGGAGGT
>CANJNY010000079.1 GCA_947475715.1 Prolixibacteraceae bacterium | reverse complement strand
TTGGGGATTCAAAAAATAAATTATCTTAATATGAATAATAAACAATTATTTTTTCTTGTTTCTTTCGCTTTTATCCTGATCTTTTTGGATTCCTCACCTGTATTTGCAGAAAGTTCTTCGAAAAGAAAACCAAAATCAGGAAAAATATCCCTGAAAACTTTCCCGACCACCCTTGAAGGTGTCGTTCAGCCCCATTACCGTCATCGGCCTGATGGCAAACCTGGGAGGGAGATTATAGTTAACTTTGCCGGTTCAAAATTTTCAGGAAAAGGGAGCCTGGAAGTTGAATGTTTAGGGATAAAAGAGATTTTTCCAATAGAGGTGGTTGAGGCGATTGATCATTTTCCGGTATTGCTTCCCACTGATGCCGGAGTGAAATCCGATTGTATGGCAAAAATTACCCTTCGCGCCGCCGGTCACGAAATTTCAAATTCCGTTAATGTCCCTGCAAAACGCCAGTGGTCTGTATATATTTACCCCCACTCCCATGTAGATATCGGATATACCAATACCCATGCCAATGTTGAGCTAATTCATAAACGAAATTTAATCAACGGTATTGAGCTGGCAAAGAAAACTGTTGGTTATCCGGAGGGTTCCAGGTATCTTTGGAATCCCGAGGTGCTATGGCCGGTTGAACGGTATCTCAAAACGGCAAATCCGGCGGAAAGAGAGAATATTTTTGATGCAGTCCGAAAGGGGTATCTACACCTTGATGCCGGTTACATTCATAGCAATACAAGCACCTCTGCAGACAATGAGTTTTTTGAATACTTCCGCTACGGGAAAGATCTCGAGAAACTCACCGGCACAAAAATAGAGACGCTGGTGCAGGTCGATATTCCCGGAATGTCGTGGGGCCTAGTTCCCGTGGCTTCAAAACTTGGCATTAAATATTGCTTTGCATTGAACAATGGATCCGACAGGGTTGGCCTCTCGATGGAACTTAGCTTTAAACCATTCTGGTGGGTTGGACCCGATGGGAAATCTAAAATCCTGTTTCTTCAGCCCGGCAGCTATACTCCCGGAGCAAATGCCAAGGGTTTCGATTACTGGCCATTGATGGCTGGTCAGACCGATCCATCTAAACTTCTTCAGATTGTGAAAACCGACCATCCGCGTGATCATTTTATCGATAAGTACCTTTCTGATAAATTGCCTGAATTGGAGAAGGCTGATTATTACCCTTACGACATTTTTGCAATGTCATGGGCAATGGCAGATAATACCCCAATTGATGCCGACCTTCCCGATGCTGTTAAAAGCTGGAATGAAGATTATGCTTACCCTCATCTGATTATCGCCAGCGCCACAGATATCATGCGCACCTTTGAAACGAAATACGGAAATCAGTTACCTGTTTTGAAGGGTGATTTTACCGAATACTGGACCGACGGGCTTGGAACTGCCGCAAAGCAAACAGGGATGAACCGTTCCTCCAAAGAGAGGCTTATACAGGCAGAGACTCTCTGGACAATGCTTAATCCAGGAGCAGCCGCCCCACGTGCTGACTTTGACGAAGCCTGGAGAGATGTAATCATGGGGACAGAACATACCTGGTGTTACATGGACCCGGGGAAGCAACCCATCTCAGGCGATATTCTTAAAATTAAATTCGGCTTTTTCCAAAATGCCCAAAACTTAAGTAAGTCTTTGGTAAACCAGGCTTTGTTCTCAGTTTCAGATTTGAAGAGCTCTAAAATCGGGGTTTTCAATACCCTCTCCTGGCCCCGAAATGGGTTGGTTTATATTCCTGCTGATCAAAGCAAATCATTTACTAGTGTAAGCGATACTAAAGGGAAGATAATTTTATCTCAGCGGCTGTCGTCAGGAGAACTTGTTTTTCTTGCCACAGATATTCCTGCTTTTGGTTCGGAAACCTATTTTTTAAAGATGGGTAATTCTCTGAATACGCTTAAGATGGCGCAAGGGAATGTGTTGGATAACGGACTGATTCGCGTTGTTATTGATTCGAAAACCGGTGATATCTCGAGCCTGATTGCCGGGAAGAATGAACTTGTGAATCAAAAGGCCTCCTGTTCGGTAAACAGTTTCAGGTACCTTCTGAGTAACGGGTCATTAGCTGCCAGCGGACCGCAATATGCCAAAGAAATTGCAGGTTCCCCTGCGTTCTTTTCGGAGAATTCACTCAAAGCCGCCGGACCAACAAATGTGAAAGTGGTAATTCAGGAAAACGGACCTCTGCTGGCTTCAATCCGGGTTGAATCCGATGCCGAAGGATGCAGGAGTCTCTCCCGGGAAATTACGATCGTACGAGGGCAGCAGCATATCGAAATCACCAATATCATTGATAAGCAGTCAGTAGTTAAAAAGGAGGGAATTCACTTTGGTTTTGCATTTAATATTTCCGATCCCGTAACCCGGGCAGATATTCCGTGGGGAATTATGGAACTCGAAAAAGATCAGCTAAAGGAGGCAAACCGTAACTGGATCGCCTTTCAACGTTGGCTCGATATTTCGAATGAGAACCTTGGAGTGACCTGGTGCTCGCTTGATGCCCCGGTATTTGAATCGGGTAACATGACAGCCAATATTATCGGAGGGGCAACCAACTCACCCGAATGGATCCGGAAACTGGAACCCAGTGCTACCATTTATTCTTGGGCACTGAACAATCATTGGCATACTAACTTCCCGTTAAGTCAGGAAGGGAAGATTCAATTCCGGTATCGGATTCTTCCTCATAGTACAAAATACGATGCAGCATCAGCCAACCGTTTTGGACTTGAACAATCGCAGCCATTGATTGAAGTACCACTTAAAACCAGCATCGACACAAAGCCGGTTTTGGAATTCAGTGGGAGCCCTTCGGTATTTGTTTCAATTCTACAAACAAATGTTGACGGAACGGAGACGCAAATCAGGCTTCGTTCTGTATCGGATAATGATGAACTTGTTCGGTTAATCTGGAAAGATCGCAAACCTAAAATTTTGCAAATTAAGGATGCTTCTAATCCGATTGGAAATAAGGAAATCGGAGAAGAAATTACTGTTCCTGCAATGGGATTTGTGAGCCTTAATGCTGTTTGGTAGCTTTTTTGCAGATTAAATCAAATATTTACATGCCATAATTTCCGGAAGATTGCTTCAGTACTCCAAGGAATAATTATATTTTATCAAAATAAATTGTATACAAATGAAAACATCCAACTTTGGTCTTCGCAATGTCAGATTTCTGATGCTGCCGTTAGGTTTGTTGTTGTCAGGAACACCATTTGTTTCCGGGCAGAAATATCTTCCGCCTACCTCATCAAAGGGTGGTGGTTTTTCGTGGTTCAAGGGGGGCACAATTAGCGTTATCCCATCTTCACACCAGGATATTGCGTGGATGGACAGTATCGGAAAGTGTATTGAATTTCGCGATGTGCGGATGATCACCCCGGCGCTGGAACGGTTGAAAAAGAATCCGACTTTTAAGTTCTCCGTTGAAGATGGACTAAGCCTCAGGGAATACCTCCACCGCCATCCCGATGCTTTGAATGAGATTTTAAAATATACCCGCGAAGGACGCCTCGAATGGGGTGCAACCTACAAACAGCCTTATGAATCGATGTATTACGGTGAGTCGTTGATCCGGCAGACCTATCTTGGACGGAAATGGCTGAAGAAGACCTTGCCCGGATGCGATTTTAAAACATACTGGAATGAGGATGTTCCGGGACGATCACTCCAAATGGCTCAAATTCTTTCAAAATCAGGAATTCCATACATGCAGTTTAGCCGGCATCAGCCCGGGATCTACAATTGGTTTAGTCCCGACGGAAGTTATATTACCTGTTATACCCCTGGCCAGTATGACGAGGTTGGTATTCCCATTCGGCAGGCCAATACAAATATCGATTTGTTGACCCATGCTTTCACTGTTATGCTGTCAGACTGGAACGATTATTTTAAGAAGAGAAAAATTAAGCCTGAGTTTCCGTTTCTCTATTCTCATGACTTTGCCACACCACCCGATTATGATGCTTTTTTCAGTGACTGGAATTCAAAATCTCCGGCATTGAAAAGACCTTCAATCAAATATTCAACAGCAACAGAATGGATCGAGGCGATGACCAAGGGGAATCCGGTTTTGGATAAGATTATCGGTGAACGACCCGATGTATGGCTTTATATTCACGGACCCTCACACCAGCGGGCGTTAAAAGCTGCGCGTGAAGGGTCACGACTACTAACTGCTGCTGAAAAATTTGCAACATTCGATGCCCTTCAAAAAGGAAGTTTTGATAATTATCCCCAATCTGCATTCACAACTGCCTGGGAAAATGCAATTTATCCCGATCATGGATGGGGCGGAAAGCATGGCGACCTGACCGATAGGGCCTTCCGTACCTCATTCGAAAAAGCCCGTGATATTGCCTCCGATATTGTGGATAGATCAATTAAAAATATAGCTTCCCGAATTCATTTTACAAATACTGCTATTCCGGTTGTGGTGTTTAATGCCTTGTCGTGGGAGCGTAGCGATGTGGTTAAGTTCACCCTTGATGTGGAAGGGAATGAACAGAATACCTTCCGCCTTGTAGACGAAAAGGGGATTGAGATACCTTGTCAGCTGATTGATGAGCATCAGATTGCCGGCAAAAAGGACGAGGTGATCACCTTTTTATTTGTAGCCCAAAATGTCCCTTCAGTTGGTTATAAAACCTATTATCTCGAAAAAGCGAAACCTGCTCCATTTTCAAATGGTTATAAAAACACCGGTATAAGTTATGAGAATGCGTTTTATAAGATCGAATTTGCTGATGGAGGGATTAAATCACTTTTCGATAAAGAATTATCGGTTAGCCTTCTTAAAACAGATAAGTTTTTGGGGGGAGAGCTCTTAACGATGCAATCGGTGGGAAACGGAGCAGGTGAGTTTACCGATGTTCAACAACCTACGATGGAGGGTTTTGAAAAACTAAGCAGTTATCAACAGCCATGGACGCTTATTTCAAGTGGCCCGATTCGTGATGTTTATCAGTTTACAAAAGAGATAAATCATGTTACGGTTGAGCAGCAGGTGATCCTGTATAAAACCATCAAGCGAATTGATATACATGTTGAATTGAAAGGATTTGACGGGGAGCGTTACCGCGAATTCAGGCTGGCTTTTCCTGTGAATCAGGTCAAGCCGGAGATTGCCTACGAGGTTCCGATGGGAGTGGTACGGATTGGAAAGGATGAAATTGCAGGAGCCGCAGGTTTCTCGAAGCAATCGCAGATTTATGATACGCCATGTGCGCAGGTCCATCCACGAGAGGTTCAGGATTGGTTCTCATCCTCTGATGGGAGGAATGGAATCACAATAAGCTCAGATGTTGCAGTTTTCGATTGGATTGATCCGACATCGGATCCGGCAGACGGCGTAATTCTTCAACCTTTGTTACTGGCCAGTCGCAAGAGCTGTCATGGCGAAGGGAATTATTACCTCCAGCCGGGTGATCACACATATAATTTCTCCCTTTATTCGCACAAAGGTGACTGGAAAAACGGCTACCGGCTTGGTGCACAGTCAAATCAACCCCTTAAGGCGATCACAGTAAAGCCTGGAAGCGGTCAGGCTGCTGAATCAATGAGCTTTATATCTGTTGAGAATAATAATCTGGTTCTAAGTACAATAAAAAAGTGTGATGACGATAACCAGGTGATTGTTCGCTGTTATGATATGGAAGGGAAAGATTCGGAAGCGAAGATCATGCTGAATAAGCCATTCCAAAAAGCCGAAATTACCAATATGATTGAAGAGGAGGGGAGAGCTATTCCGGGAAGCGGGAACACCCTTGTTTTGAAAGTTGGACACAATGCAATAGAAACCGTTAAATTACAGATGACCGGGTCGGTTGGTTTTTAACCGCCTCCTTTTATTTGGTAAGATTTTTTTTATATAAGTTCTGCGGGTACAAACCGCAGGACCCGGTTGTGGGTATCGATGAGATTTTGTGACCCATCAGCCATAATTAGCCTGCCAGACACAAAATATCGTTAATTGATTTCAACTTATTTCTGGTATGACAAGTTTTGGCACACCTCCCATTTATTTTTGTTGATAATTAGAGCAAACAGTGTTTAACTAAACTAATTTATCGAAAAATGAGGGTATGTATTCATCGCGGAACTAAAGAGATCGGGGGGAGTTGTGTGGAAGTTGTCTCTGACTGTGGAAAAAGATTAATTGTGGATCTGGGATTACCTCTCGAGATAGGATCCAATGATAAAAAGTATCTGCCGGAAATTACGGGGTTAGACGGCAATGATGATTCGCTGCTGGCAGTGTTGATTTCTCATCCTAATCTTGATCATTTTGGATTATTGGGGCATATTGCCGGAAATATTCCGGTCATTATGGGCGCTGAGGCCCGCAGAATCTTAATTAAGGCCGCCCCTTTCTTACGCGGCGAATGGAAGGTTCCTGCAATGGGATTGAATTTTAAGTCCGGGCAAACCTTTGATCTTGGTCCGTTTCGGATTACCCCATACCTGATTGACCATTCGGCTTACGATGCTTATTCTATGTTAATTGAGGCTGATGGAAAACGTCTCTTTTATAGTGGCGATTTCCGGCTACATGGCCGCAAGGCTAAGCTGACACAGACACTGATGGCAGCACCTCCTGAAAAGATTGATGTTTTACTGTTGGACGGCTCAACTTCCGGCCGTTCAGGAATCGATGATTCATTCCCTACAGAAACAGAAATTGAAGATACCCTTTCATCGCTCTTTGAGGATGCTGCCGGACTTACGCTGGTGCACACCTCAGCTCGAAATATCGACCGGGTGATATCTGTCTTCAGGGCATGCAAAAAAACGGGTAAAACCCTCGTTGTCGACCTTTATACTGCTGTTGTTCTTGAAGCCACAGGAAACAATAATATACCGCCATCCGAGTGGCCTGAGATAGCACTTTATATTCCCGAACAACAACGAATTCAAATAAAACAGAATCAGTGGTTTAATCTTCTTAAGAAACATCTAAAGAACCGAGTCTTTATTGGGAATCTGCAGTCAATTGCCGATAAAAGCGTTTTGCTATTCCGACCATTGTATATGAAAGATCTTGAAAATGGTGGGCTATTGGATGATGCACTTTACATTTACTCACAATGGGAGGGGTACTGGGAGCAGGAGTCGAATAGTTATCTGCGTGAATGGTTAAATAAACATACTGTTCCAAAGGTGAGTGTCCACACTTCGGGTTATGCAACCCCGCCTGAACTGAAACGATTTGCTGTGGCTCTGGCTCCTGAACGAATAGTTCCCATCCATAGTTTTAGACCGGGAAAATACCATGAATTATTCGACTCTGTTGAAAAACATAATGACGGTGATTATTGGGGTGTTTAATGCATAATGTGAAAAATAAGATTCTATTGAAATGACGCGTTTAGCCGATTTTACGCGTGATTCCCTAAATATGGATCTGACTAAGAATCAGACCCGCACCTGGTTTTTTGATGGCCTGTTACTCCATCTTTATGGTGCTCTTTCCAGCGAATAGCATACCCGAAAATTATTTTGTACTACTCTTTCAAAGAATCTTATATTAGTTAACAGGTTTAAAAAATGCTGAATAACAGCTATTTTAGATTTTATAAATCAAATTAATCCCGATTTAATTTCTTAAATTTAAAAAAAGAATTCTCTAAGTAATGAAGTTGAATTCAAATGAAAAATTCGTGTGTAATTATTTTATCGATCCTGTTTCTCGTATTTTCAATGGATAGTTTTTCACAGAAAATCGGGCAATCCAAATCAGAGATAAAGAGTAAGTCCGATAGCGGAGATCACCATAGCGGGAAACGATCACACTCCTCTTCGGGGTATGACGGAGGAGATAATTCGTTTGGAAACTTAATTGCATCCGGAATTATTCAGGGGTTTATGTTCGTTACCTATTATGCTGCAATTGGAGACTATGAGCTGGAAGACCATTTGCGTAGTCATTTAACAAATTATCCCTTTTACAACGGGAAATCGGGAAATTACGAGCATCCTGATGCTGTACCTGTTCCAATTAAGTATTTAAGATTTGATTTGGAAAATCAGTTTTTGAATAACAATCAGAACTTGTTTGGAAATCATTTAAAACTTAAAATCCGTCCAATGCAATATTTCTATTTGCAAGGTGATTTTTTTCAGTTAGTTGAGCAGGATAAATGGACCCGGGCACATTCAAATCTTTCGCTGTTCAATTTTAATTTGTGTTACGATCGGTTCCGGTTTGAGAATTTTAATTTTGGATGGACAGTCGGGGTGAATTATATCGGCAATGAAATAAATGAAGCCGGATTTTCTTATGGATTAAATGCCGAACTGTTTATTGCTAAAAATGTCAGCATCTATAGCTCCGCTAAATGGAGTTCGATAAACAAAGCCGTAGTCAATGAATTCCAAATACAACCCAAATACCATATTGGCCGGTTTTTCGTTTCATTCGGATATGAGCATTTGAAAATAGGAAAACCATACTTCGATTTCATTTCCATGGGCGGAGGTATTTATTTGTGAAATTCTCAAATACCTGGTAAGTATATTCCAACATAAAAAATACATTATGAAGCCAGAAAAACTGTATATCGAACTGCCGGTTATAATCAGTTCTTCATCAAAAATCAATGGTGATCTAGAGTTTTCATCTGAAGTGCTTATCGACGGAGAAGCTTGCGGTAAATTAACCTCCGAAAAACGCATTACAATTGGAAGGCAGGGCTTTTTTAAAGGGACGCTTTATGCCAATGATCTGGTGGTTTTCGGCCGTTTAGACGGCGATATTATCGTATCTGAAAATGTGATTCTGCATTCCTCTTGCACCATCGATGGTTGTATTTATACTAAACATATCGATTTAAAAGAGGGGGCGAATCTTAATGCTCAGGTATTTATGTCTGAAAATCCTAAAGCTATGTATTGCCGGTTGATGTTAATACCTGAAAATGAAAGGTTTGCAGAAGCGCCGTTTAAAAAGGGAAGAAGGTATCAACCGCCGGCCTACAATCCCGGAAATTTCTTTGCCAAGGTGTTTAAAGAAATGGATCCTGAAATGGTAACAGCCCAAATTTATTATTCTACTTCAACAGACCTGAAAAAAATAAATCCCTCGGTAAGCCAAAATTGTTCAAATCAGAGTGTCCGGAAAAGTCGTCCTGATGATCAGATTATTACTGATTTGGATGATTGGAGAGCCAAGGATCCAAAAGGTTGGTTTACAGATTTATTTCCCAATCGCTGAGGTTACGTAATATTTGCCATTAATTTGCGCACATCTACCCGCCTCGGTTATTTTCCATTTGGGATCAGAGAGAAGGAAATCCTCCTTTCATCGCCATTTTACACTATCCTCCGACCTTAGAAGGCCTCCCGTGGCATTACCATACCATTGTGTTTGACCATCTTTTTCAATCTTAAGCACATTCATACAGTTCAGCCGCTGACCATCGGTTGTACGAACGGCATAGGCTTCTCCAAGGTTCTCCCAGTTTAGGAGGTCCTTCGACTGCCATAACCGGAGAATATCAACGGGTGAATGACTTCTGTGGTTCATGGTAAAGCGTTCCCCTGACTTCCAGACACTCAATGACCACACTGCAAACTGCTGATCTTTGGTAATTGTCCCCACCTCTTTCCAGTGTAAGCCATCGGTTAAGGCATAGATCCAGAATGAGTTAGCCGCCATGACTTTATCGGCGGAGGTCATCATTTTGGCCATGATTATCTCCTTCTTTCAGCGTGAATTGGAAAAAGGATTAGTTAGGAGTGATCTCGAAGAGTCAATCTAAAATCACTAATCTATAACTTCTTTACAAATTCCGATTTCAGATACATCGCTCCAATACCGTCTATTTTGCATGAAATATTGTGGCCATCATTGCTTTCAATCAAACGTATACCTTTCACTTTGGTTCCGGCTTTAATTCCAGATATCGAACCTTTTACTTTCAGATCTTTAATAACGGTTACAGAATCACCATCGGAAAGGAGATTATTATTGGAATCCAGAACTACATTTGATTCTGCGACATCTTCTGCTCCATTTTCCGAATCAGCGGGATCCCATTCGTGGGAGCAGTCAGGGCAAACCCATAGATTACCATCCTGATAGGTGTTTTCGGAACTGCATTTGGGGCATTTGTATTCGTCGTTCATTTTAATGCTTTATATTTCATAAACGGATAAAGGTGTCTTTTAATTTAGGGCCTAACTCAACCTTTTATACCATTACCCGGCAAAGGTAGCATTATTTGCCGAAACTCATTTCAAAAATGGCTAACGTGCATTTAATTAGCCAGATGATATAGATTCAACCAAGGTGTCAATCATCGGTTGACGGAATTATAAGGTAGAGAAGGCTTTATCTTTAGTGGATTATCTATTTTATGGTTGTCAATTACAAGCTAAAATTACCTCGTCTTAATTACCTCTGATTTTACCTTTTTAAGTGGCTTTCTATGATATATTATTGACTTTTTTTAAACTTAATGTATTCCCGAATTGTTAAACCATTAGAATGACAATTCAGCAATGCTATTTAGTCTTCATCCCTTGGAATAGTTCAGATAACCATTTAAGAATTCAATTATGAAGTTTATAAGTTCAATATTTTTGTTGACTGCTCTTTTTGCAGCTATTGGCTCAACTGCCCAACAAACTAAGCCCGATCCTGCGATTCAAGTACGCGCCGGTTTTACCTTGACCGTTGTTGAAAATACATTGAAAAATCCACGGTTTATGGCGTTCGATGATCAGGGAATCCTCTATGTCTCACTTCCCGGTAGCGGTGAAATTAAATCCCTGAGAGATAATAACAACGACGGTTATTATGAAACTGTAAAAACCTTTGTAAAGGGATATCGCTCTGTTCATGGAATGTTTTTTAAGGATGGCTGGCTCTGGTTTACACAATCGGGGGCAATCTATCGGGCAATGGACACCGATCACGATGGTGTGGCTGACAAAACGGAAATAATTATACCGAACGGCTCGCTGGATGAAGGTGGCGGTCATTGGTGTCGCCCGGTTCTGATCCATAACGACAGAATATATACCGCCATTGGGAGTGCCGGAAATATTTCGCTGGATGAAGGGACTGACAGGCAAAAGATCTGGTCTTATGATCTAAAGGGGGGAGACAAAAAACTTTTTGCTTCCGGTATCCGAAATACAGAAAAGCTGCTGATCAGACCAGGTACAGAGGAGATTTGGGGAATGGACCACGGAAGTGATATGTTTGGAGAAAAATTTGAGAAGAAATCTCCCAAAAGTGGACAACCCACTACCGATAACTATCCTCCTGATGAGATGAATCACTATGTCCAGGATGGATTTTATGGTCACCCTTTTATTGTTGGCAACCGTGTTCCGCGATATGAATATATGAACCGTCCCGACATTGCCGAGCTGGCTGCCAAAACAATCGTCCCGGAATGGTCCACCGGCGCTCACTGGGCTACAAATGCAATGGTGTTTTATACCGGAAATCAGTTTCCTTCAGAGTATAAGAATGATGCATTTGTCGCATTTCACGGCTCGTGGAACAGAAGTCAGAATGCCGGTTACTGCGTAAGCAGAGTGTTGTTCGACAATGGACATCCCTACGGAGAACTCAAATATGTAAACTTTCTTGCTCCGGATGGCAATCCACTTGGAAGACCTGTAGATGTTGTAGTTGCCCCCGATGGAACACTGTTGATCTCTGACGATTCCAACGACACCATTTACCGACTTTCGTGGACGGGCGGAAAATAACAAACTGGAGGCTTTGACAACAGAATCACAGGTATAAAAAAATATCCTTTTTCCCGGTTCTGATATTGACATTCTTTTTTAACCATTCCGGTTTCACCAAAAATTCTTCTGATGGAACCGGATTTGTTTTATCTCTTCGGGTGAATCGTCTTAACCGAAGATTTAGTGTCTTGGAGTTAAAATTCTTTCTTTGATTCTCCCACTTCGCTATATTATCAATTGTTTCTTCGTTATTTGGACTTTACAATGAGCAATCTAAAAAAACATTATCCAGTCCTCGCACTATAAACGACAACATTTTTAAATACAAATCCCAACTATCTTTTTTTTATTTTGTAACTTAGGATTTTTTATTTTGTAGGAGAGTTAAGGATTGATTAAAAAAGCCCTTATAAAATGATAGATAAGGAAATTCATATTATCCTAAATCCAATTGCAGGTGCACGAAAAGCAACTAAAATTTTACCTGAGCTGAAGTCGCTTTTTGCCAATAAAAACCTCCAATATTATAATCCATCTTATTAACAACCCTCATAATGCATGTGAAATTACACGCCGGCTTCTTATTTCCTGGGCTAAAGTTTCAAAAATCATGGTTTAACCCTTGCAGGATTGAACCTTTCCGGAATTTTTGACCGGATCGAAGGTAGGCTTCAGCTAAATGTTCCTATGTTTGATTAGCCATGTACGCAATTAAAACATTACTGGAAAACCGGCTCCGATTTATGCTGACCGTCCTGGGGTAACCCTTCGTACGATGTTGATGCTTTTAATATTCCACCCCTTTCCATGGATTCTTGGTGTATTTTAATCGGAATATTCTATATTAAACTCTTCCATTACATTTTTCGATGAAATTTATCTTTAGATAGAACTCGATTGATAAATTAAATATTAGTATTATGTTTTGTAATATAAAAAATGCAGTAATTTTAAAGAAAAAATAATACGCTATTTCGTATCGCCAACTGATGAACGTTATGCCATCAAACATCAAGTGAATTCAATAACCTGGTGCTAAAAATCAAAATTTTATATTTCTAAAACAAATCAATGAAGAAAATCTTACTGCTCTGCTTATTGTTTTTAAATATGGGGTTTTTATTTTCCCAGAACCTGCCAAATGAAAATTCCCTTTACAATCCCCATGATTTCTATTTACCTACATTTAACCCAACTGTCGGGAATCTATTCCGTTCTGCTAACGGGAGTCCTGGCCCTAAGTATTGGCAGAACAGGGCCGACTATCTTATACATGCGACTTTAATTGAAAAAGATACTTCCATAGTAGGTGATGTAACTATTTCTTATATCAATAATAGCCCAGACCAATTAGACTATCTATGGCTTCAACTGGATCAAAATATTTTTAACATCTCTTCAAGATCTGTTGCAGTTACACGTTATCCTGGTGATTATTTTGGTGTACTTGGGAAAACCAACGGAGGTTATCAAATTAAGGATGTAACAATAAAACAGAACGGGAATATCTATACTGTAAAACCCATCCTAACGGATACAAGGATGCAGCTTCGACTCAATGTACCCATATTGCCCAATGGAGATAAAGTCTCCATAAAAATAAATTTCAGTTTTGTAATACCACTTGATGGAGCAAATCGTTTTGGAAGACAGTATACTAATAATGGTGTTATTTACCAGATAGGGCAATGGTATCCACGCATGTGTGTGTATGATGATGTGGAAGGATGGAACACACTACCCTATATGGGCCTTGGAGAATTTTATTGTGATTATGGTAATTACGATTATTATATCACAGCTCCTTCGGAGATGATTGTATACGGTTCCGGTGATTTACAAAATCCAACAGCAGTATTAACTGCAGAAGAAATTAAAAGACTTGCTCTTGCGGCAACCAGTGATAAAACCGTTACCATCATTGGCGCTGGTGAAGCGACGAAACCTTCTATGCGCCCTGCAACCAAAGCAGACCTTACATGGCATTTTACCATGCAGCATACTAGAGATGTGGGCTGGGCTGCAGGGAGAGGAATGATATGGGATGCAGCAAAAATTAATGTCCCATCAGGCCGCAAAGTGCTGGCGATGTCCTGTTACCCGGTGGAAAGTATCGGCGATACAGCCTGGACCAGATCAACAGAATACTTAAAAGCAAGTATCGAGATTTATTCGAAAAACTTTTTTGAATATCCCTGGAATAATGCTGTGAGTAGCGCTGGTATAACCGGTGGTATGGAATATCCCGGGATGATCTTCAATAACTACAAAGAAACCAAAGCCCGTTTGTGGTTTTTGATAACGCATGAAATAGGCCATAACTGGTACCCGATGATTGTGGGCTCGAATGAACGGAGATATATGTGGCAGGATGAAGGTTTTAATACGTATATTAATTTTATTGCAAACGATATTTTTAATAAGGGAGAGTATCAGACTGACCCTTCTTATTTTAAAAAAGGATTTTTCGCATCACGCGATTATTCCCAGTTTATGCAATACCGAGATCCGCTGATAATATTATCTGATGCAATGGATGCTGAACAGCATTACCAGTATTATGGCAAAACAGCTTACGGACTTAATTTGCTCCGTACGGTCGTGATTGGTAGAGAGCGCTTTGATTTCGCTTTCCGAAAATATACTGAAGCATGGGCATTTAAACATCCTACACCCTATGACTTTTTTCATTTTATCAATAATGCAGTAGGTGAAGATTTAAACTGGTTCTGGCAGGAATGGTTTTTCACTACCTGGAAACTTGATCAAGCTGTATCTAAAGTAACTTACGTCGACAACAATCCATCCAAAGGCGCTTTAATCACTATGGATAATAAGGGCAAAATGATTATGCCGGTTATTATTAAAATTTTTCAGGCTAATGGACAAACGGAGATAGTTCAACTGCCGGTTGAAATTTGGCAACGTGGTGGCAGCTGGACTTTTAAATATGCCTCTACAACCAAAATTGACAAAGTAATACTGGATCCTGAAAATCAATTGCCGGATGTGGAAAGAAAAAATAACGAATGGAATAATAGCAAGGAATAATATGTTACTCCCCAAAATTAGGAGAGAAAGTTAGGTGTTAATTTTCTGTCCTAATTTTGGGGAATATTATAACCATTTACACCAATGTTCAACCCGCTGTCGGGGTTCGAGGATCATTGGCATCCTTTACCCCCTTGTTCCGTAAATTACACCGGGGGTTATTCAATTTAATCCCGGTTCCCGGGATCGAACTTTTCGGGAAGTCGATGAGATGGAGTTTGGCTAAACCTGTTTAATATCACACCACTAAAATAATCGTTTTAGTGGATTCTCTTTTGAAAAGCTGGATTTAAAGCACTCATTTTGAAACCTTCTGTGGAATCAGTAAATTTTATTAAAAATATACTTTATGATAACTGCGGGCAAACTAAGATAAACATAACTTATACTATAGAACCTAAGACTCAAAATTGCAAACATAAAAAAAATGAATGTATGAAATATGGTTTAAACATGCTGCTTTTTACCGACGACTGTACCGGTGAGAAATATCTCCCAATTTGTGAAGAGATTAAAAAAAACGGCTATGACGGAATAGAAATTCCATTGTTTAATCTTGATTTTAAGGCGCTTGGTGTTTTAGGCAAGAAATTGGACGAGATGGCGCTTGAACGTACTGCTGTAACAGTACGAAGTTTGGAATATAATCCAATCAGTTCAGATGCTGCTGTTCGCGGGGCTGCGGATGAAAATGCAAAAAAAATTCTGGATGCCTGTGCTATTACCGGAGTTAAAATTCTTTGTGGCCCGCTTTATGCGGCTCTGGGAAGCTTCTCAGGCAAGCCTCCTACTCTAGATGAATGGAAATGGGGAGTTGAAGGCATGATAAATATGGCTGAATATGCCAAAACCGTTGACGTATTGTTGGCCATCGAGCCACTTAACCGGTTCGAAATATACCTGCTGAATTGTGCAGCGGATGGTATGAGGTTCCTGAACGAAGTGAACCATCCCAATTGCCAGTATCTTTTTGATACCTTTCATGCTCACATAGAAGAAAAGAATTCAGCTGATGCAATAAGGGTTTGCAAAGAGAAACTGGCGCATGTACACATTTGTGCCAACGATCGCAGTACACCCGGGAATGATCAGATTAACTGGAATGGTGTATGGGGAGGTTTAGATGAAGCCGGGTACGATGGCTGGCTGGTAGTTGAAGCATTTGGAATGGCGTTGCCACATTTGGCAGCAGCGACTAAAATCTGGAGATCGATGTTTGATTCAGAAGAAAAGCTTTTAAAAGAATCATTGTTATTTATGAAAAAAAACTGTCAATAACTATCTGAAATTTAGTTGTTTCCATAATGAATAAAAAAGTCAGGCAAAAATAACCCATTTTTGCCTGATAATCTATTCTTAAATCCAGAGGGCGATTTTTCCTTAATTTAATCAAAAGTAAAAAGGCTGCATTTTCACCCCCTTTTTTCTTTTTTACCTCTGCGGCTAAAATGGCATTGATATTTTTCTTAAGAAGCTCATAGTTCGGCTTATCATCAGGCTGTGATAATAAATCGATGGATTGGTTAAAAATATGAATCGTTTTTGCTGCAACATGCAATCCCTGTTTTGCATCTTTTTCTGAAAGAATGGAGTCAATCATATTTCTAAGGCTGCCTGTCATGGATTTGATATTCAGGTAAGAGATTAATAAAAAGTAACGCGATAATCCTTCCCATCAGCGGCAGTTGTAAAGTAATCCTTTACAACTGAAATTTCATTCAACTCACTATCTTTCAGTATATTTGAAATATGCTGACCTATATTTTGCTTAGAGGTGTCAAAAAGTTCTGCCAGCTGGTTCTGGTTCATCCAGACTGTTCCGTCTTTGGCATATAACGACACATTGGCTTTTCCATCTGCCGTATGATAAATGATGATATTTTTATTTTCGTCAGCCATCGATATTTTCCTTTCTTTCCTAAAAAAGTTCTTACAATCCGGGATCCGAAACCCTATCCCAAAACCTTACATCATCTTTTCTACTTAATTAATCACTTATTCGTAGGTTGACACGCAAAATAAAAACAAAAATGGATGAAAATTCATTAATATAAGAATTCACCATCGATACAAATCTCTGATTAGCTGCTTATTAATTTTTTTTACTCCTGTGATTGTTCTGCTAGCCTTTTGTGCATATCGAATGCTTTTTTTGCTGCCTCTTTTGATGGCATCGGATGCTTCTAATATTCGTTTATTGCCTTTATACTGCGCTCAATACTCTGTTTGTGCAAGTCGTTCAGATATTCCATTTAATTAATTTTATTATTCGGATTTATCTGTCCGTGATCCTCGAAATGCTCCTGAATCTGCCTTTCTATCTGATCCCAGTTTTTTGGCGACTTCTTCGATTCTTGGATTGTTTTCATCTTGGCTTCGGTTGCCTCCTGGTGCGCTTTGCTTAGGTATTCCATCTGATTGATTTTCTACAAAGTTACTATTTTTATAACGGTGATTTTTTTATCAGCCGGATAATACGGAACATGCAGACCAATTTTAGCCTCTTTTTGAGAAAGGATGGATTCAATCATATTCCTAATATTATCAGCCATGATTTTGTTTATTAGGTTGGATATTAAATATTTAACAGGAATTTACTTGTTCGGAATTTAATTCAGACATTCAGGATCTGATTTGGTTGGTTCTTTTCATGTAACTAAAATTCAGGGTCAGACCTCGTGTTCAGATCCGATTCTATAACATCTACAACAGTAGAAATTAAAATTTGGGATCAGACTCTATCGCATTCAAATTCCCTTGCAAATATACTTATTTTCAGCCCTTTCAAATAATTTATTTTGGACCTTATACCCCCCCCCTATATTTACAGTTTCAATTATTATGATGTCAAAGAACTAAATATCAAGCCATCAGAAAATCTAATTCTGCTTTCAGTGAAAATAAAGATTAAGGTTTGCTAATCGAAAAAAATAAGTTCCTGATCCCGATGAATTGCATTGCCATATTTAATAGCTTTTGAAAGATCAGTATCAAATATAAATACGCTATCGCCTCCATCAAATTCTTTAGCAAAAATACTTTCAATTTTTATTTTCAGAATATCCTGTATCCGTTTACTGTTGTTAATTTCAAAAACTGAATATTGAAGCCGAACACCACCATGTTTAGACAGCATTTTTGCAAAATGGGTTTTAAGTTTATTGCTCGAAATATCGTAACTTACTACCAGCATATCAAAACTATTTGATTATAAATTGCGGATAATTTTCAGCACTTTTTTGTTGCATAAAACTGCGGTAATAATCTCGCACATATCTAAACACCAAAATCTTATGCTCTATAAGTACATCGTAGAACAGTAAGCGCGAATGTACAAGGATTTGTAAGATTACGCGTTTCCGGAAAAGGAATCTATCTATTTTCTGATGCGGGCGCCGGAACTGTCGATCAGAGTGTTTTTATTTTTTCAAGAATAAATCAAAATGAATGTCTGACTTACCTCTCTGGGAATGTTCTGCCGTTAGGATCAAGTCATAAGGAATACCTTGCTGCTGAAGAATAAGGAAATACTGATTGGCACTCTTTAGAAAAATGGAGAAAACAAAAAGAACAGCTTTTTAACAATCCTTCTCTTTAAGAGCACGGAACTTTATTGAGAATAAGTTAAACCATGGTAGTGTAGCGACTCTTGGTAATGCAAAAATGAAATTACATGGAAGAGACCAGCTTAATAAAATACGCATTATTTTCGGAGGAGGCGGTAATTGCGAAAACCCATACCAACGAGGTGTTTTATGGCCGTTTTCTTCTAGTGATATATTCAGGGAACCCTTAGACCCTATTATAATTTCTATTCCAATACCAAAGGATTTAAATATAGGTGAAACCGAAACCCGATGGATGCGAAGGTTAACTGTGGCATATGGGCTTTCATTTGAAAAAAATGAACTGTTCCGATTCATATATCCTAAAGATGTACAAATTCCATCACCTGAGGAGATCTGGAATCCAATTAGGATCACAAATGAAGCACCCACTCTGGATCAATGTTAATTAAGTACAACTCTTTATTCGAATAATTCTTCACTTTAGAACTGGTAAAGCTGAACCGTTTTTGCCTGATATTTTCATTAATAGGAGTTTGAAAATGGAAAATTTCTATTGAATAATTAAGAGATATTTCAACACCTATTCGCAAAAAGCCTACGGTTATTTAAAAATACTTTACATCTGCCAAATTATGATGATAAATTGATCATGAACTAAAAATCTATTATTACATAAGATTAACTTTGAAGATTTTGTTAATTAACCTATTGAACCTATGAAAAACCTTCTGCTTTTAATAACCCTACTTTTAATCCTAAATAATGCTAATGGCCAATACACACTTAACCTAAAGGGAAAGTATATTAAGAAAGGGCGTCCTGTTGAACTTTTAGAGATTCGAAGAACTGATCAGGGAACAGGAAGAGCAATGGTCATAATAAATGGGAAGGAAGATGATATCAATTTAAAGGATTTAAAGGATATTGAATTTGATGTGCATAACTCGTATGAATTTTGGCAAAACCAGGCTATAAAACATGACGTATATGAGAATTTACTAAGATACGGGACTCAATACGATCTTCGTCATGACGGAGAGGAAGATGCACTGAAGTATCTCAATCAAATTGAAGAAAATAGTTCAGTGTTTGATGATAGCTATCTCGAAAACTATTTATATACAATACTATACAAGCTTTATCCGGGGACTTTAAATGATGGCCGGCCAGGAATCGTAAACTTTAAGATAGTTAAGGATGTTGCACCTAATTCCTTTATTTTCCCGAATGGAACGTTAATTATCACAACCGGTTTGCTTACAACAATTAATTCTGAAGATGAATTGGTTGCTGTTATTTCACACGAAGTAGCCCATTTTGTTCTCGATCATTCAATTAAAAATATTAACCAGGCAGTCAAAAGACAAAAATCTGCTGAATTCTGGGCTGCACTGGCTACCGGATTAGCTGCAGCAACAGATATTTATGCTGCATCGAAGAACCCATATTATTCTCCGGGTGCGTTAACCTACGGAACTGCCGTACTATCTTACACGATTGCTTCCCAAATAACCGAAAGGCTCGGAATGAAATACTCCAGAGATCAGGAGAAAGAGGCCGACCAATGTGCCGTTGAACTTATGAAATTTATGAAGGTCGATCCAACAGCTTTATCTTCTACTCTATCTAAAATTAAACAATACTGTGTTCTGACCGGAAATTATTTAGCATTAAGCGGCGATGGAACACATCCTGCATTAGAAGAGCGGATTAAGGAAATTGGAGTACCTAAAATATTCAAATCAAATAGTTATGATAAAATGATATCCTTTGTAACCAGCTTTAATGCAATAAGTGAATTTAACAACAGACACTTTATCGCTTGTCAGAGCCTGGTTAACAGGAATATTAATTCAGGAGTGCCAACAGAGGATGATTATTTGTTGAAAGCGATGACAAACCTATGCCTTTTTGACAATATTGAGAAAAATAACGAAGCGCTTGAATTGATTAATAAAGCCAAAGCATTGAATGTTGCGCCTAACTTGAATATATTTAAGCAGGAGGCCCTTGTTTATATTCGTATGGGAAAAACCGTTGAGGCTGTAGCATCGCTTGAATCATACAAAGGGAATATTATCGATCAGTATAATAAAATCGAAAATATTAAAAATGAGGCAATATGGCGAGCCACTAAATATTACCTAAATGATGAACGTATTTGGGCATCCAAAATGATTTATAAAACAAAAAACATGTAATTGCTTTAATTTATTAACATTATGTTCATTAACGATCAAAATTTTATCACCTAAATCTAAATCATGAAGTTGTTTCAAAAATTCATCCTGGTATGTTTCTTAGTTACGGGGTCTCTAATTTCAATGGTATATGGCCAGGAATCAAACTACAATCCAATATCTACGGCAGTTCCTTTTTTAACAATAACCCCTGACGCAAGGTCAAGCTCATTGGGTGATGTTGGTGCAGCGACGGCTCCAGACGCCAATTCTCTATATATGAACCCTTCGAAATATGCCTTAATAGATAGCCAATATGGAATGTCTGTGTCATATAATCCATTGTTTAGAACGATCGTTAAGGGTGTCCACCAAGGCTATTTTTCTGGATATTCAAAGATTGGGAATGGCCAGGCAATAGGAGCTTCTTTTCGTTATTTCACAATGGGAGAGATTGTGTTAACAGGAGTTGATCAAACTAACATGGGAACTGTTCGTCCCAGAGAAATTGCTTTTGATGTTAGTTACTCAAGAAAGTTTTTTTCAGGTTTTTCAGGTGGTCTGGCTTTAAGGTATATCCGGTCTGATTTGAATGGTGGGTTTGGAGGAACCCAGGCAGGCGCAGAAACGTATAGTCCCGGAAATGCTGTTTCTGCCGACTTCTCCGGTTTCTATACCCATAGTTTGGGCGGTTTGAATTCCATTAATACGATTGCGGCTGGAGTTAATATTTCAAACATCGGATCAAAAATATCGTATAACCAGGGTTCGACAAAAGAGTTTCTTCCGGCTAATATTAAGATTGGAACAACTCTTACTTCAAAGTTTGCAGAAAAAAGTTCCTTCGCAATATCGTTGGATTTAAATAAATTATTGGTTCCTACACCTAAAAAAAGTTACGATGGAACCTATGATAATGGAAGTAATAAATCAGTAATTAATTCAATTTTTAGTTCCTTGTCCGATGCTCCTGGTGGGATGAAGGAAGAGCTTCAGGAGGTCTCAATCTCTGCAGGAGCCGAATTATGGCTAATGAATATCCTTGCAATTAGAACTGGTTATTTCAGTGGGTCAGAATCTAAAGGAATCAGAAAATATATTACATCGGGAGTAGGAGTCAAAATAAATATAGCCTCACTCGATTTTTCGTATTATTCTCCAACTGAAAAAAACGCTACATTGCCAGAAACATACAAAATTACACTGATGTTTAATATTGGTTCATTCTATCCTGGTAAATATTAGTAATGTATTCAGTTTATTGGGCATTTACATTTCAACCATTTAGAATGATTAACTTTGTAGGCATTCACTCCTAAATCACTCAAACTTTATAATGGCCAAAACCACAAAATCCACTGCCGAAGAACCCCTCGAAAAACAACTCTGGAAAACCGCCGATAAACTCCGTAAAAACATCGATGCCGCTGAATATAAGCATGTCGTGTTGGGACTGATCTTCCTGAAATACATCTCCGATTCATTTGAAGAACTCTATGCCAAACTAAAGGAAGATGAGGTCAATGGAGCTGATCCGGAGGATAAGGATGAATACAAGGCTGAGAATGTCTTCTTCGTACCTCAGGATGCCCGGTGGACCTACCTGCAATCAAAAGCCAAGCAACCTGGTATTGGTAAGTTTGTCGATGATGCCATGGATGCCATCGAAGCTGAAAATCCTTCACTTAAAGGGGTGCTTCCAAAAGTATTTGCCCGTCAGAACCTCGACCCAACAAGTCTGGGAGAATTAATCGACCTGGTAGGTAATATAGCCCTGGGTGATGCCAAAGCCCGCAGTGCCGATGTGCTGGGACATGTATTTGAATACTTCCTGGGTGAATTTGCCTTAGCCGAAGGTAAACAGGGAGGACAGTTCTATACTCCCCGCAGTATTGTTGAGTTATTGGTAAAGATGCTCGAACCCTATAAAGGTCGTGTGTTTGATCCTTGCTGTGGCTCGGGGGGTATGTTCGTCCAATCAGAGAAACTGGTTCTCGAACACCAGGGCGGCATTAACGATATTTCCATTTATGGTCAGGAAAGCAACCAGACCACCTGGAGGTTGTGTAAGATGAACCTTGCCATCCGTGGTATCGATAGCTCCCAGGTGAAGTGGAATAACGAAGGCTCCTTTCTGAACGATGCCCATAAGGATCTTAAAGCCGATTACATCATTGCCAATCCGCCGTTTAATGTGAGCGATTGGGGCGGCGATTTGATGCGTACAGATGGACGGTGGCAATATGGCACTCCTCCAGCCGGAAATGCCAATTTTGCCTGGATGCAACACTTCATATACCATCTCTCACCAACAGGCCAGGCTGGAATTGTATTGGCCAAGGGAGCCTTGACTTCCAAGTCTTCCGGTGAAGGGGAAATACGAAAGGCATTGATCGAAGCCGGACTGATCGACTGTATTGTTAACCTTCCTGCCAAGTTGTTTTTGAATACCCAGATTCCTGCCGGACTTTGGTTTTTAAGGCGTAACCGGAAGAATGGAAACTTCCGAGACAGAAGCAATGAGATCCTCTTTATTGATGCCCGTAACCTGGGACACCTAATCAATCGCCGTACCAAAGAACTATCTGAAGAGGATATTCAGAAAATTACTGATACCTACCACAATTGGCGCAATCCTGATGGTACTTATGAGGATATAGCTGGCTTCTGTGCCTCTGCCCCGATTGATAAAGTCAGGGAACTTGATTATGTGGTTACCCCTGGGCGTTATGTTGGTTTGCCCGATGATGAGGATGATTTTGACTTTAACGAACGCTTTACTTCTTTAAAATCAGAGCTGGAAGAACAGCTGAAGGAGGAATCCATTCTAAATAAGATAATTGCAGAGAATCTGACCAGGATTAAAATTGATGCGTTAAAGT
>CANJNY010000078.1 GCA_947475715.1 Prolixibacteraceae bacterium | reverse complement strand
GGCATCCTTGAAGTTGACAATCGCCTCAGGATATTTTACATTTTTTACATTGCCATCGCCCTCTGCTATTAGACGGGCAAATTCGGCATCTTGTTTGGCTTTTTCGATTGCTGCAGCCAATAATTTCTCAGCTTCAGCAAGCTTGGCTGTAGCTCCGGGATCATTCGCTCTGATCTTAAGGGCATCTTTGAAGTTGACAATTGCCTCAGGATATTTTACATTTTTCACATTGCCATCACCCTCTGCTATTAGACGGGCAAATTCGGCATCTTGTTTGGCTTTTTCGATTGCTGCAGCCAGTAATTTTTCCGCATTAGCAATACGAGTCAAAGTAGATGAATCTCCGGGGCGTATTGTAAGGGCCGATTTAAAACTGGATATTCCTTCACTAAATTTTGTTAATTTAACATTTTCATCTCCTTCTGCTAGAAGTCTATTGAATTCTGCATCCTGTTTCGCTTTTTCCACCGCTTTTGCCAATAATTTTTCAGCGTCAGAAATACGGGAAAGTGTCGAGGAATCATTTGGACGAATCAGTAGTGCCGATTTGAAATTTGCAATACCTTCGGCGAATTTTAATTCTTTAACATTTGTATCACCCTCTGCAATAAGTCTTGCAAATTCTGCATCTTGTTTAGCTTTTTCTGCTGCTAGAGCCATTAATTTCTCAGCCTCTGCAATTTTGGCTAAAGCCGAAGGATCCTCAGGTCGTACATTAAGCGCTGCTTTAAAGTTAGTGATACCAGCCTGGTATTTAAGTTGTTTAATATTCGCATCCCCTTCTGCAATTAACCGATTGAATTCTGCATCTTTCCTGGCTTTCTCTATCGCCTGAGCATTCAGCTTTTCTGCATCGGATATACGTGCCAGGGTTGGTGTATCACCGGGTTTAATAACAAGTGCGGATTTAAAATTGGCAATCCCCTGTACATATTTGGTTTGCTTGACATTTGCATCACCTTCGGCAATTAACCGGTTAAAATCGCCATCCATCTTAGCTTTTTCCAAAGATTGGGCTAACAGCTTTTCGGCACTTGCCAACTTTGAAACTAAAGACTGGTTATTGGGAATAAGTTTCAATGCACTCTTATAATCCTGGACAGCTTCAGCAAACAGGAGGTTAGCCACATTGGCATCGCCGGAAGTCACAAGCCGGTCAAATTCAGCTTTTAATTTAATATCCTCACCTAATTCCTTCATTTTATCCATGACAAACTTGTCATTGGCCTTAATTTTCAAGGCCTCTCCATATACACGATATGCGTTGGATAAATCTTGCTTTTTCTCGAATTCTAAAGCTTCAGCTAATTTAGTATTAAATTTTTGCTCTAAAATAGCTTTCAGTGCATTACTTATTTCATTTTGAATCGCTTTATCATCAATAAAAACATTAGAATCAAAATTGTCTAATTTACCATTAGGGGAATAATAAATTTTACCTACCACAGCCCCTTCAAAACTCAGCTTTACCCCTTCAACTTTTTTGTAAAGGGTGACAATGATAGAAAACGGAGGAAATACACTATCCTTATCCCAAACATTTTTTGGTATAACAGTTGAAATATCAATATCTTTAGTATAATAACCATCCTTAATAAGGGTAATCCTATATTCTTTGAAGAAAGATAGATCCAGATCAAATTTTCCGGAAGATGAAATAGTCATCGTTTTCTCTACCTGTTTTGAGTCCAGATTAACAAGATTTATAAGAGTCCCGTCCGGGTCACCACTATCCATCTTTACGCGTCCCGGAACCTGAAAATATTTATATTTTGCCAATCCCGCAGGGACACGTTTCCGTTGTCCCAAAACAAAAATTGAGATGATAATTAAAGCGATTAAAAGCGTTATCTGAAAAAACCGACTATTCATAATTTAATATATTGAACAAATAATTAACGACTTAGAAAGGAAAAAATCCATGAAGCAAATATACATTTTTTTATTTAGGCAATTTTAAAGCATCTGGTCGATTAAGAGGTTATCAGATTATTCAATTTACTTTTACGTGAACCATACGAAAAATAAAGGAGCAGTCCGATAACGAGCCAAATCCCAAAGCGCATCCAATTAGTGATTCCCAGTTCACACATTAAGTATAAATTTGTTAAAAGACCCAGAACAGGTATCAGAGACCATTTTAGCCTAATAGCGTATCCAGATACGATTAACGCGACAACGATAAAAAAAGCATAAGGAATAAGATACTCTGAATGAAGTAATTCCTGAATTATTCGCCACTCTCCAATGATATAATTTTTGCCTGAACCTAGAAAAGAGACAATTATAAAAATAAGAACCCATATTGGAATTAAATAAATACGGCTATTGAGATAAGGAACTTTAAATCCTTTTTCATGATCATCCCTTTTACCCAACGGATTTAAGATCAGGATTCCACCGGATACCAGGACAAAAGCAAAAAGGGTGCCAATACTGGTAAGGTCAGTCACTTCAGTTAAATTCATAAATAACGCCGGAACAGCAACCAGAATACCTGTAATTATTGTTGAGAAAGCCGGTGTTCGGTATTTTGCATGGATTTTGCCAAAAATTTCAGGAAGCAGACCATCTCTACTCATGCTCATCCAAATGCGGGGTTGTCCCAATTGAAAAACAAGCATTACGCTAGCCATGGCAATAACAGCACTAAGGGCTATAACACCTGAAAACTGGTGAAGGTTTAAACGTTCGAACACAAATGCCAATGGATCAGTAACGCCCAATTCAGAGGAGTGTACCATACCAGTAAGGACCAAGCTGACAGCAATATAAAGAATTGTCGTTATAATCAGTGCCAGAAACATAGATCTTGGAATATCGCGTCGGGGGTTCTTACACTCTTCGGCCGTAGTAGAAATAGCATCAAAACCGATATAGGCAAAAAACACACCCGATACTCCTTTTAAAACGCCTCGTATCCCTTCGGGAGCAAAAGGATGCCAATTTGAGGGATTCACATAAAAAGCTCCCACCCCAATGACAAGGAGTAAAATGCCGATTTTAAGGAGAACCATAATATTATTGGCAACCTTCGATTCTCTGATCCCAATATAGCATATCCAGGTGATTAAAGCCACAATTCCCAAAGCCGGGATATCTGCGATTATTCTAAATTGACCTATCATTGGAGCCGACATCCACGCTTTGTAAGCTTCCTGAAGAGAACTGCTGAGATTACTGATTGCAGATCCATTATCGATAGCGATAAGAGCCTGATTATAACCCCGGAATGCGGTGAGATAATCGGTAGTCCAATAACCGGGAATATGAATTCCCAATCCATCAAGAAGTCCGGTGAAATAACCTGACCAGGAAATTGCAACGGCTATATTACCAATTGCATATTCCATTATTAAATCCCAGCCGATAATCCATGCCACCAATTCGCCAAAACTCGCATAAGCATAAGTATATGCACTACCACTTATTGGAATAGAGGAAGCAAATTCGGCATAGCACATCGCGGAAAGGCCGCATGCAATTGCCGTAAATACAAAAAGTAAAGATACGGCAGGGCCGCCGGTGGCAGCTGCATTCCCAATGGTACTAAATATTCCGGCACCTACGATAGCCGCGACACCCAGTGCGGTTAAATCAACAACACTAAGATTTCGGTTCATACCACTTCCCTGGAGTGATGAAAGATCAGCCTCCCGGATAATGAGTGCAACAGATTTTTTACGAAATAAATTAGTGAACTTCAATAAAAAAAGAATTAGAAATTAAAACTCTTATTTTACAGCGGTATAAAAGCATCTTACCGGTGAACTTATTCGTCCTTCAGTGGTGAGTTTTTTAATGGCTTTGTCAACCTCTATTTTATCAATTCCTGTAATTTCAGCAATTTCACCACCTTTTAGCGGTTTTTCAGAATTTTCCAATGCATTTAATACTACTTCTTTCGTTTCCATAATGATTGATCTTTTGTTATTAAAAAAAACAATAGTTATTTTTGAATTTTACAAAGCGGTAATTCCTGCAATTGGGGAAATACGGGTTAAAGTTTAGATAACCGGTTTAATAAGAAATGATCAGCCAGAATAATTGCCGCCATTGCTTCAACAATAGGGACCGCTCTGGGCAAAACACAGGGATCATGTCGACCTTTGGGATTAATAGTAGTTTCATTCTGATCTTTATCAATCGTTTTTTGCTCCTTTAATAAAGTTGCAATGGGTTTAAAGGCCACTTTCCAATTGATATCCTGTCCATTGGAAATTCCACCTTGAATTCCGCCCGAATGATTGGTCAACGTTATAACCTTATCCCCATTTTTTATAAAAATATCGTTGTGCTGAGATCCTGAAAGCGAGGTTCCCGCAAAGCCGGAACCATATTCGAAACCTTTAACTGCATTAATTCCCAGCATGGCATGACCAAGATCGGCATGTAGTTTATTAAAAACAGGTTCTCCCCAACCCGATGGTACACCTGTGATTACACCGCTAACCACCCCTCCTACTGTATCGTGATTTCTTCCTGCCTCTTCGATTCTGGAAATCATTCTTAAAGCAGTCTCCGGATCGGGGCACCTTACGATATTTGATTCAGTCAGGTTAAGATCCAATTCCTGATAAGATTTATTAATGGAGATATCACCTACCTGTGAGACATAGGCATTTATTTTTATCCCTAAGCCGGATAATAACTGTTTGGCTATTGCACCTGCCACAACGCGTGCTATCGTTTCGCGAGCAGAAGAGCGTCCACCTCCACGATGATCACGCATTCCATATTTCTGATCATAGGTATAATCAGCATGCGAAGGTCTATAAACATCTTTCAGATCATTATAATCAGATGAGTGGTGATCCTGATTTTTAATCATAAACCCAATCGGAGTACCGGTAGTTTGACCTTCAAAAATTCCTGACAAAAATTCAACCCTATCACTCTCTGCACGTTGAGTCGTAATATGCGACTGTCCAGGTTTACGTCTGTCAAGCTCGTTTTGAATGAAATCCAGATCGATCTTCAAGCCGGCAGGGCAGCCATCTAAAATTCCACCTATTGCAGCACCATGTGATTCACCAAATGAGGTGAGTCTGAAAATTCTTCCTATTGTGTTCATATATTTTAAATTAATAGACCCGAAGTTTGCACTTCGGGTCTATAAAAGTAAGCTATTTTATTTATTCTTAATTATATCAGATCGCAATTTTAGTTGCATCCGCAGCTACCGCCTTTACCATCTCCGCAACTTCCGGTTTCGCAACTCTCCATGTTGTCTTCGGTATCACTACAGCCACAGCCGCTACCGCAACTTCCACCTTCTTTCTGTCCGCTTCCGCATCCGCCGCCGCTTCCACATCCACATCCGCCACCGCTAAACATAACACTTAACTCTTCAGGCGTTGCATCGCGAACTTCAAGAACTTCACCCGTGAAATGTAAATCCTCGCCTGCAAGTGGATGATTAAAGTCCATTTGAACTGAAGTTTCATCAACAGAAACCACAAGACCTTCCATTCTCTGGCCACTGGTTGACATCATCGGAACACTATTTCCCGGAGCGATTAACTCTTCGTCAACCTTACCATCAACCATAAAGATATGTTTTGGAAGGTCAACAATAGCTTCTTCATTAACTTCTCCATAGGCATCAACAGCAGGGATCGAAATTTCGAAAGTGTCATTTGCCTTTTTATTGAGGAGTGCATTTTCAAATGCTGGAAGCATCATCCCTGATCCATAAAGAAATACAAGCGGACTGTCATGTCCTGCTTTTTCAAAAACTTCACCCTCTTTACCGTCTAACTTTAATTCATAAGTGACGGAAACCATTTTATCTTTAGAAATTGTCATAATCGTTTATTTAATCTAAATATTAGAGTACAAAGAAAACACGTTATTCTGTAATATACAATTGTTAATGACGAAAAAAAGCAAAAAAATGTTCTGAATTTACCAAATATTAATTTTGAGCCGATCAAATCAAATTTCTCAAGGCTGATTATTGCCGGAAATGATCGTTTCATACTTCAGATCATCCAAACAAACATAAGCCGGTGTATTCATTCCGTACTCCCCATTATCCGAGGACGAAAACCGGAAAGTCAATTTACTCACCTTGCCTAATGGGGAGAGATCCAGAAGGGTCCATTTATCAATGATATAATCTTTTGAATTGTCCGCAAACCGATAATCTGCCAAATAAAAATTAAGCGACTTCAATGAATCACCGGCAGAATTAAAACCAATTATAGTCATTTTAAACCAATCCTGGTCATTCCCTGCTATTCCGCCAAACTTTTTGGCAAAACTGGGATCACCGTTCTTCATCGTTAAGGCTGTATAGGTTGAATTACAAATCTTTATACTTCTTATTAGATATGCAGAATCATTTAAAAATGTTGCATACTCATCCATACCAAATGGAGGATAATAAATCGCAAATTTATTGGCACCGTTTGAACCATCATAAACACTATACTGATTGGTATAATCGGCTGTAGCGATATTATCTTTCCGGGAATATACAAAACCATCCCACGAGCCATAGGAAGAATTAAAATTATTCTCAAAGGTCATATCACTTGATTGGAATTCACCCGCACCGTCAGAGCCGTTCCAAAATAAATCAGATCCAACAGTTAAGTTTTCGAAATTTACCGTTCTAATTTCTAATAAGTTAAGCTTCTCTTTTTTACATGATGTAAAAAGGGTTAAAATTAAAAGAATTGCAACCGACGAATTTTTATTTTTCATTTCCAAAAATAAATTGATGTTTATAATTACTATAATATTTAGATAATCAGGTGATACATTTACCACACAGAGATCCTAAGAAATTCTCAGCTGGTAAACACCTTAATAACGAGTCAATCAGCTCATAAATAAGCCAATACTCCAAAATTTGATCCTTACGATAATCGAACGAATCACCCCGGCACGCATTTTTTTTCAATACGCACTATTTGCGTTTTAATTTGCCGGCTTTCCAGTAATAGAGAAAATGAATAACAATGAATTGCAGTTCATTTTTGCTATTGTCCCCGAGAGCAAAAAATAATTAAGTGAATCACGGCAGGTATTCTGGCTCGCCCTCTTTTTGATTGCCTTCCCATCCCTTTTCAGGAACAGTGGCGTGTGGTTCAAAAAGTTTCTAATAAGGCATACAGCTGCGGGTACAGCTCCGGTATTACACCGGATTCCCTTTTAATTACCTATTCCTGGTAAGAAATGAGTAATACCGAAAAACTGTTCAAAGATAAAAGAACAAAATTTAAAATTCTTATGATTGTAAAAAAACTGATTCTAAATTATCCATTGTACAGGCCCTTAAAAAATTCTGTTATTATATATTTTTTCTTATTTTTAATCCTGAATAAAATTTTCAATATATGGATCAACAAGAGGCAGCCAATAGGATAGCCTATCTCGTGAAAGAGCTTGACAGGCAAAATTATAACTATTACGTCCTTAATATTCAGGAGATCGATGATTATGCGTTTGATCAGATGATGGCTGAATTAATTGGTTTGGAAAAAGCATTTCCGGAATTTTCCACTCCTGCATCTCCCTCTCAAAGGGTTGGAAGTGATTTAAATCAGGAATTCCAGCAAGTAGCCCATAAATATCAGATGCTTTCGCTTTCGAATACCTATTCGGAGGAGGAAGTAATGGAATTTGATCAGCGTGTGAGAAAACTTACCGACGAGGATTTCGAGTATGTGTGTGAACTAAAATTTGATGGAACGTCTGTAAGTCTGACTTACGAAAATGGACTATTGGTTAGGGCGGTAACACGGGGTGATGGACAGAAAGGTGATGATGTTACGGCAAATGTAAAAACGATTAAATCGATACCACTTCAACTGAAGGGTGATTATCCCCCTGAATTTGAGATACGCGGAGAGATACTACTTCCATTTAATGAATTTGACAGGCTGAATCGCGAAAGGGATGAAATTGGGGAACAACCCTTTGCAAATGTGCGTAATGCGGCTTCCGGCACATTAAAGCTTCAAAATTCGTCGGTTGTTGCCTCGCGGAAGCTGGATGCGTATCTCTATTACGTACTTGGGAATAATCTGCCTGACGATGGTCACCTTGAGTTATTAAAACATGCCGCCACATGGGGGTTCAAAATATCGGAACATACCCGGAAATGCCATAATCTGCAGGAGATATTTGAATATCTGCATGAGTGGAATATTAAACGAAAAGATTTGCCGGTTGCTACCGATGGCGTTGTAATTAAAATTAATTCAACCCGGCTACAGCAGGAACTAGGGTTTACCGCGAAGTCACCGCGTTGGGCAATAGCATACAAATTTAAGGCCGAACAGGAGAGCACCACCCTGATATCGGTAAGCTATCAGGTTGGGAGAACCGGTGCCGTAACTCCGGTAGCCAACCTCGAGCCGGTATTACTTTCAGGAACCGTGGTTAGACGTGCGACGCTTCACAATGCCGATAACATACAAAGTCTTGATTTACATGAAGGGGATGTTGTATTTATCGAAAAGGGAGGCGAAATTATCCCTAAAATCATTCGTGTTGACCTGTCGGAACGTCATCCGATGACAAAGCGGATCGAATTTATCACCCATTGCCCTGAATGCAATACGCTATTAGTACGACAAGAGGGAGAATCAGCCTGGTATTGTCCCAATGATGCCGGCTGCCCTCCGCAGATAAAAGGGAAACTGGAGCATTTCATTGGTCGAAAGTCGATGAATATTGATGGTATGGGATCAGAAACAATTGATCTGTTTTTTCAAAAAAATCTGATTCGAAATATTGCGGATCTTTATGATCTGCAAAAATCACAATTGATAAGTCTTGATCGATTAGGTGAGAAATCTGTAAATCGAATCTTCGAGAGTCTCGAAATATCAAAAAGTGTCCCGTTCGAGCGTGTCCTATTTGCATTGGGTATCCGGTTTGTAGGTGAAACTGTAGCCAGGAAACTTGCGCGCGAATTAAAATCGATCGGGCGAATTGGCAGTGCCTCGCTGGAAGAGTTGACTGGAGTTGACGAAATAGGTTCTAAAATAGCTGAAAGTATTATCTCCTGGTTTAATAAGGAGCAAAACAGAACATTGATTGATCGGTTAAGAAATCATCACCTTAATTTTGAAATCGTATCAGCGGAAAAAGAGGGTGCGACCGAAAAATTAAAAGGGTTATCGATAATAATTTCGGGAACTTTCAAAAAATTTACGCGTGATGAAATTAAAGCTTTCATCGAATTAAATGGGGGAAAAAATGTCACCTCACTTTCTCCTAAAACAACATATCTTGTTGCAGGTGAAAATATTGGACCTTCAAAACTTGAAAAAGCACAGAAATTAAAGATTCCAATTATTACAGAGGAAGAGTTAGTTGAACTTACAAACTGAAAGTAATCAATCTTTAACTATTTTTGCAGCACAATAATGCATTTAAACGATTTTGTAATTTTGACCTGAATATATGTTTAAAAATATAATAAAGCACTACGCAGATAAGCGGTTACTTGCATTTTTTCAGCATCAAAGACGGACAGTCATCATTAAAACGCTGAAAAATTCGAAATCTGCAGGAATCCTTTGGAATCCGGCAGATGAACGGAGTATAGAAGCTTACGATTCGCTCTGCAAAGTACTTCATGCCAAAGGGATTAAGTCCAAAGGAGTAGCTCATGTTCATTCGAGCCGGGAATTAGAGATGTTGACAACCATTACCAATTCAGGTTTTCTCCACAAGCGAAATGTCCGATGGTTTGGTCGTCCTATCTCGAATTCAATTTTGGGATTTATACAAGAGCCGTTCGACATACTGATTGATCTTACTATTTCTAAAACTATTGCATTACAATACATTTTAGTTCATTCAAATTCCATATTTAAAGTGGGCTACGAGGGATTGGAAACCAATTATTACGATTTAAATATTGACGTAAGTGAGAATCCGCAGACTACATATCTGCTTGAACAAATAGTCTATTATCTGGAAAATATTAATGAAAAGGGTTAAATTAAAATATGAGTAAAAATTTCCGAGGTGCAGGGGTCGCACTAATTACCCCATTTAAAGCTGACCTGACCATCGATTTTGATGGATTAGGAAAGATAGTAGACAACCAGATCGGGAATCAGATCGATTACCTGGTCATTTTGGGGACAACAGCTGAAACTGCCACTTTAAATTCAGTTGAAAAACAGCAGATTGTCGACTATGTTTGCAATCGTGTCAATGGTCGGATTCCAATTGTAGTTGGAATTGGGGGGAATAACACCCTTTCAGTTGTTGAAAGTATTCAAAGCATGAATCTGTCGAAGGCAGATGCAATTCTATCGGTTGTTCCATATTACAGCAAACCCACACAAGAGGGAATATATCAACATTATATGGCCATTATCAATGCCAGTACGCTGCCGGTTATGCTCTATAACGTACCTGGAAGAACCGGAGTAAGTATGAGTGCTGATACAACCATACGGCTGGCATACGCATCCGAAAAAGTGATTGGCACTAAAGAGGCTTCAGGAAATCTCAATGAGATCACTAAAATACTTCGCGATAAACCGGATGGTTTTTCGGTTATTTCAGGGGACGACAGTTTACTATTACCCATTATTGCTATTGGCGGTGAAGGGATTATCTCTGTTGCGGCAAATGCCGTTCCGGGAATAATTGCTGACTTAACCCATTTGGCACTGAACGGTGAATTTAAAAAAGCGGCTATGCTTCACCTAAAACTGCAAACGATGTGTGATGCACTGTTCATTGATGGTAACCCTGCCGGAGCTAAGGCAGCACTACATTCTGCCGGAATAATAGAAAATGCTCTTCGCCTTCCACTGGTTCCGGTCAATAAGACCACTTATGAAATTTTAGCCAGGGAGATGCAAATTCTTTCAAATCCAGAATAGTTTAGATACGAATACGACCAATAAAAGAGCGGCAAAACATTCATTTTTGCCGCTCTTTTGTTATCCAAAATTTAAAAAAATCAATAATTCTTTTTGTGTAATACTCACAATACGAATTTACGCTATTTCACTTTTTTGTAATAGGCCATAGCATCAGGCATCTTTTCTTTTAACCGGGCTATCCGATTTGAATCGACCGGATGAGTACTCAAAAATTCAGGCGGTTTCTGCCCCCCCTGTTTGGACATGCGTTCCCAGAATTGGATACTCTCATTTGGATCATATCCAGCCATAGCCATAAAGATCAATCCCATATAATCAGCTTCATATTCATTGTCTCGCGAAAAAGGGAGGGTTACCCCAACCTGTGTTCCAATACCAAATGCGGCCATTACTATATTGTATGCATTCGGCCTACTACATATTTCAATTTCTAAAAATCGCGGATTATTTAAATTTTCTGAGGTTTCCAGTTTATCGGTAAAAGTTCCTCGAGACGCTGTATGGAATGATCCGGCAACCGGTTTAAAACGTCAGTCAGCCACTCCAGAGGATTAACACCTGCCAGTTTGCAGCAACCCATCAGGGTGTAAATGATTGCGGTTCGCTCTGCTGATTCGTTGTTGCCACAGAACAAATAATTTTTTCTTCCTAAAGCCAGGGGGCGCACTCCATTTTCAGCATCATTGTTATCGATTTTGTATCTTCCATCCAAAACGTACCTTGCCAGACGTGGATAGATATTATAGGTATATGCTACGGCTTTTCCGATCAGGCTTTTGGGTAGTACCTGGTTTATATTTTCTAATAGCCATTTCTCAAAGGTACGGATGATGGGATAAGATTTCTCTTCCCTGAGTTTTTTGATCTGATCAAACGTCAACTCTGCTTCCCGTGCTTCTCGTTCAATAGTATACAGATCATGTATAATTTTTAATGCGTGTTTAGCCCTTTGCGGATCATTATCTAGGGCTTGTTCAAACTTCCGCCTGGCATGTGCCCAACAGCCCAGTAGCAGGACACCTTTTTTTGTCTCATAGATATTGTAAGCGCCATACGCATCGCTTTGTACCGCTCCCTGGAAGGTGTTCAAGATATCTACCGCCACCCTTTGGGCACGACTGCCTTTATCATAGTGAAAAAACAGCATATTCAGCATCGGGCTTTTAACGATCCAATGATATCCCTTTCGGGTAGCCCCTGGATGGTCCCGATCCATTACCGGGATAGTGGTTTCATCCATCATCAGGTAGTCGCTCCGGATAACTATTTTTTTTGTTAAATAGTACAATGTTCTGATTTGATCGATCGTATCTGCCGACCAGTCATTTACTGTTGATGCCGGCAAGCTGATGTTTTGTCGCTTGAAAATCTCCAGTAACCGGTAAAATGGGATGTGATCCACATATTTACTTACCAACAGATAGGCCAGAAGTGATGCTCCGGCGTTTGACCTTGGCAGTATCTGGGTTGGCAGATCTGCGATACAGATACCCTCTCCCTTGGGAAGTGCATATTTAGGTCTGATGGTGCGAAGAACATAAACCTCCCCGGGTGTATAGAGCATTTTTTCGGTGACCTCTTCACCAATTTTAACTGCACCTTCGGGGATATTCTCCGGCTCGATAACCAGCTCTTCACGGCGAATGGAATCAGGGATGGCTGTGCGTACAGGTTTCTTGTTCTCTTTATGGCGGATATAGGTAATCTCGATCTTTTCTGCATCAGCTTCTATTGCTGCTTCCTCAGCAATACTTTCCTGCCCGTCAAAGGCAAGGGACAACTGGGAAGGATCTTCCGGTACGAAACGTTCGCTGCTGCGTCCAAACATCCTGCGACGTAGGGCTATTAACTCGTTAGAGAGCTTTTCAACGGTTGTGCTTAGTTTTTCGATAGTCAGATTACGCTCGATGATTTGCCGCTCTAATCGCTCAATTTTCTGATCCTGTGTCTCGTTTTTCAATTCTAATCCCATTGATTTCATGTTTCGAAGATACATAAAATCAATGAATTAGAAAAATATTTCAATCAAAAAAGACCACTTTTTCTGATCTTTTTTGATTGAAAACAATCAATTTTTCAGTTTAATAGAATACACTTTTTACAACCGTGTTATTCGCTGCTTGACTTGCTTGTGAGGGGGAAAACCGTTTGCGTTGAACAATGTTTTTCATCGAAAGTCCCTGGATCATCATCACCAGTTCAGACCATCGCATCTGAAAAGCGTTTTGTTCCAAATCGAATACAGGACGCTCAAAACAACCCGATTCCAATCGTTTGTGGTAGATTACAAATCCACCGTTTTCCCAGTGAAGCAGTTTGATTGTGTTGCGAGAACCATTGACGAAGATAAAAACTTCACCACTTAAGGGATCCCTGCCCATCTGGGAGCGCACAACACCACATAGGGTATCAAAACCTTTTCGCATATCAGTTGCTCCGGTGCACAAATAATATTGTAGATTATCCGAAAGGGAAAACATACCTTAAAAAATGGTAACCAATTGGCGGATTATGCCAGGTTCACAACCCGAAGGAATCGAAAGTCGAACCCCGTTGGGATAAGTAATTTCAAAGAGCCCTTTACCTGTAACCAAAGTCTGATCTGTTTTCTGAATACTAACCGGAAGAATTTTGTTGGTTTCCGGGGTTTTACGTAACCGTTGGTGCCAATAATAATAAGTTGCCAGGTTAAGTTGTTCCCTTCTACAAAACTCCTGAACATTCATTTCACTTAATTTTTGCCGATCAATAAGGGCTAATGCCCATTCTAATGTTCTTCGCTCTTTCATCATGTTGGTTTTTCACCAAAGGTAAAGGGCTGAAAATTACCCGGCAATATGTCCAAGGCCGAATGCTTACACAACAACAGATGCTGGTTCGAAAGGCAGAACAGCCTTGATGAAGTTGGAGCCGATAGAGCCAGCACCACCAATAACACAAATATTTTCACCCTAAATGTCAGTAGAAAGAGTCTCTTTGATGTCTTCAATATTTGCAGCAAACATACTTACAGGACTTGATGTCACTGAGTATGCACTGAATTTATCTAGGTTGAACATATAAATCGTATTTATTTGTTTCCTTTTTGTAGATTCAAAATTCTTTCTATTGCCCATCTATGACTCTCACACTGGAAGTTATTGAGCATCATTGGCAAATCAGGACCTTTCAATAAACCATAAGCTGCATGAGAAAGCACATGAATATTTGTTGTTGCATTTACTGCCGATAAACCTCTAAGAAGATATAGTTTATATTCTGGCCATAATGACATTAAAGCCTTATTGAGATAATTCCAAAATTTTTCTTCATCGGATAAGAGTCCACACAGATAGTCGTTGTACTTCTTTATCTCATGTGAAGTATCTATGGATAGTGATGTTTCAGAGAAGACTGTGTTTATTACCTCATAAGATAATTCCTTCTTTTCATTGATTGACATTTGAACCATTAGGCCCTTATACCAATTCTCTCCATACTGTCTGGTGAACAATTGGAAGAAGAAGTTGCCCAAGCTATAAAATATCATTTTACCTTCATATTGCTCCCAACCCTGTGGCGTGTGAGGATGCGAAGCAATTACAGCATCTGCACCTAGTTCGATAAACTCCTTATATCGGCTTCTCCATTCAGGAAGCGGGGCAACGACATCTTCAACTCCTGCATGAGGAAGGATTATAAGGAAGTCGCATTGATTCTTTGCTTGAAGTATGGATTTGTTAACTGTAGGATGATTAATCCATGCCGTCCCATAATCAGATGACTTGCTATCCAGGCCTAGTGTACCAAATTCTTTATGGACAAAACCTAAGAGCCCAATCTTGATGCCTTCTTTCTCAATAATGGAAAGTTTATAAGCTTTATCGAATTGACCAACGCCAAGGATAGTTGCGTTAAAAAAACATTTTATAGATTCCTCACACCCTTCTTTGGACTGATCCATCATGTGGTTATTAGCAAGCTGTATAACATTTACACCCAATGACGCAAGAAATTTTGGTGAGTCTTTGGACTGTGTCAATGATGGCCCACTTTTGAAAATTGGCTTACCATAACCATGAATAGGGGCTTCGAAATTGACTGCAACAAAATCCTGTTCTGCGAACAATCTTTTAAGATTATCGTCAACCTGTATGCTTTTAGGATCCTGGCTTACAAAGTCTCCACAAAAAAGAAGTTTTATCATTTATTCGTTGAATTTCTTACCGAGAATTTTTATACCTTCATTAGAATAAGAGTTCATGATACCACCCCATGGAGAGAAAGTTAATTCACCGAAATATACATTTCCCTCAAAATCATAAAGATCCACACGAACAAACTCGAAGTCGGCAGAAAGTATTTCAGAAATTCTCACAAGTTCTTCTAAATGTTCTGGTTTAGGAGGAATCTGCTTTGGCTGATATTCAGGAAGAGTGTATGGAAGAGGATTCCAGTTTTTGTCGAGTGTACAGTACTTTGCACCATTCTCACGCTCGCACACAATAAAAGCATCAGCTATTTTACCCTTTATACAATGGAACTTATAATCTACGGGCAACACCTTGCCATCACCCAACAATTCTTCAGCAAGGATCATGGGCTTAATGACACAATAATGAGGTTCTGTATTGCGAAGATGATTTGCATCTTTTAGAATTACATTCATCATATCTACAGTCTCTGGAATATTGAGTTTTGACCTTTCAGTACAGATAACATGACCTCCACTTCCATTATTTGCCTTTAGAATAAATCTATCTGGTAACTCATCAAATCGAATTTGATGAGCATCTTCCCATGCTCCATATTGTTTTAGGAGAATATCCTCTAGACCTTTAGCCTTGATATAATCATGCACCTTAACCTTGTCGGTATAATCCGCATACTTCAAGAAATCCTTGGAAAGCATTGCCGAAAGAATTCTTTCAGAGAGGTCCTTAGGATGCTTAAAGTTTGGCAAACGATGACGATGACTGTAATAGCGAATAGTATAGTTAATTCGCTGACCAAGAACATTTGCAATAATATCTGCCAGTTTAGAATTCAACTGGCTTCTCCAATTACCCTTATCTTCAACTATCGGCATAATTATTTTGTTTTTATCAACTCAACAATTCTGGCTGTTTGTGCCAAATTGTTTTTATGTTTGAGAACAAACTCTTGAGCCTTCTGGCCTTTAGCCTTTAATTTCTCTTCAGAAAGAACAAGTATTTCCTCAAGTTTCTTTCGATAGTTATCTATATCGCAGCTATCAAACGAGAACATGTAATCATAATACTCCTCGGGGATTCCAGCTAACCTGGTTGTTACCACAGGAACACTTGTTGCTATATACTCCATCAACTTCGAAGGGAAGGAGTACTTTGTATATTCCTCTCCAGTAGGACGAGGGTTGACAAGCAGATGAGAATCACACTCCTCTTTAACTACAGTGTCGTTATCTGCAAGGCCATGATAAATTATACGAGAATCCTCCGGATCAGGTCCAATCTCTGCATCAGGAATATTTCCATAGATGTTCAACTGCAAGTTTTCATCTTTCATTTGCTTGAAAGCTGGAATAAGAATGTCTAATCCATCTTTGCTCGGGCGACCACCGGCATAGAATATCTTCTTAAGTCCATTGTCTGTGGTTGTTCGGGTCAGCTTCGTCGAATTGCAAACACCCTCCATAACAATATACGGACGATTATGGGGATTCACAACTTCGTTCATTTGTTGAGTTAGGATGATATAATAGTCGAATGCTGTGATATAAGAGTTGGAAATTTTTGACGCAATACGATTAATTAAAGCCTTCTCTTCGTGACTAGATATTCCCAATAAGTCAGTTACAATGGCAGCTGTCTTTATATGTAAACGCCTACCAGCCAATAATGCTCCTAAACAAACTGACACATTGAGAATATCGCAAATCAGGACATCCGGTGTGAACCCTACTTTCTTTAGTTTTTTGATGCGCTTGTAGATACCCCTTGCGATTTGAAAATGCTTGATTCCAGGTCTGTTAATATACTTGCAAAACTGATAGTTAATTTTATCCTCATTCATCGTCTCAATATAATCGATACAGTCTGGCAGATAGGACAAAACTTGAACATTGTGCCCGTTTCCAACAAAGCCCTCTACCAAAATATGATGGAATTTCTGAGCGGCTACAACATAATTCTCTGATTGCTTCTGAAAAACCTCACTGAGTATAACACGAGGTATTAACGAAGATATATATATAATATCCATAGGTTAATGAACACTAAATATCGTGTGGAACTCCGCATAGTATTGAGCAAAAACAGGGTTAGAAAAGAAAATCAAATAGTCATAGGAGATAATAGTGACATATAAAGAGATAAAGAATATACGTAATCCCTTATTATTTATTGATGAATATGTTATTGGCCAAGCTGCTAAATTATAAATACCGAAATATAAGCCTATACGCCCGACAGCGGGCACAACTGTAGTAAATGGCGTAACAATAAAGGTTAAGGTTGCTATTGCAACCATAACCTTATTACTTTTGTCAGATTCAATATTTGACCAAAAATAGTAGATTGAAATCAAAAGAGGTAATAATTGAATCAGAAAACCTAAACCAAAGGCATTAGAACTGCTATCATCTTGATATCTCGTATACTCGTCAAATTCTTTAAATAAAAAAATCGAATTAAAAGCATCCTCAATAAATGATATGCTACTCCATAGAAACAAAATAATTCCTACGAAGAAATAGACATAGTATTTTCCATTTATATTAGAAAGAAATCCTACGAAAGCAAATGGTATCAAAATTAGAGAAGAACCATGGATGAACGAACATAAAAAAAGAATTCCAGCCGAAATTAACCATTTCTTCTGCCTGATTAAAGGCCAAAGACCTAAAAATATGCATATCACAAATCCTTGTTTCATCATAGAGAAATTCAATAAATAGTAGGATGAGTGGAAAAGATAAAAAAATACTGATAGAGGCCACCAATCTTTTTTAACTTCTTTGCGAATAAAATTATAAATAATATAATTTTGAATAACATTCAAAACAGCGACCAATGTAAAGAAGCCTCCAAATGGTTTAAATGCATAACACAATAATACCCATCCACGTTCTCGATAAACATCACCATTCATTATACTTTTAAAATCAAATGATATAGTTTCTATCTGATTATACAAATGATAGTAGCTGACATAGTCATTACCATAATTAAAATGGATGCACCCTAGAAGTGTTACAAGCAAAAATCCATATAACATTCCATTTTTGCTTGCCCCCTTGCTCTCCATATAAGTAAGTAACAGACAAATGAGGCTACATATTGCAACTATTCCCATTCTCTAAAATTGATTTGTATATACTAATTAACTGTGAATTATTAGCCTTAGGATCGTGTCGTTCTAAAGCATTTTTAATCATTTTTTTATTATATTCTTCACATTCAAATAATTCTGAGATTTTATGAGCCAGCATCTCATAATCCTCAAAACGGTATAAATGCTCCTCATCACCTTTCATTAAATCTGGAATACCACCTGCATAAGATGCTATACAAGGGACTCCCAGTATTTGAGCTTCACCTAATGAATTGGGGCTGTTTTCTATGGAAGATGGGCAGATAAAGACATTTGCTCTCAAATATTCAGATTTCATTGAATTAGGGGATAATAAGCCTGTAAAAGTAACTTTATGCTTTAGATTATACCTTTCGATTAATTTTTTAACATAGTTCCAATACGTTGTATTGTGCTTTAAACCATTTAGTCCCTTATAACTTGTAATATCGTCTCCTGCTATTCTTAGGGAAATATCAGGGTAACGATTTTGGAGCAAAGAAATAGCTCTTAATGCAATATGCAAACCCTTTATTGGATAATATGCTTGAGATAGAAAAATAGAATGTTTTATACAAGTTGTTTGACTCCACAGCTCTCCAGAATAGAAGGTTGGTTGTAATGTTTCATTGCATATGAAATACTTCCGGAGTGGATTGATTGTATATGAGTGGGCTTTATCCCAAGTAGTTCTTCCAATAATACAATGAACACTCCGAATAAGTTCTTTCTCGTACTGACCGCACTTTTTAAAAGCCCTTGTTTCTGAATAGATCCCACCCTTGAGAATATCATGTATAGTGATATTATTTAAAATTGTTTTAAGGGAAATGCCCGCTGTATAATATTCTGCAATAACAGATTTCATACCTTGGATAGACACAACCACATTCTTGTTACCAATTGCCTTTACATAGGAAAGCCCATGGGTGAATTCTGTGCCATGTATATGGACAACATCCGGTTTTACTTGGTTGCGGATCTCTTTCCAGTAGGGTTCATAATTTTTATTATATGATATATTTCCTTTTCCAATAGGTATTATATAATGAGTAATATGCTTGCCTTTTATGCATTTTAGCTCATTAACACAGTTGCTTACTGTTGATACAAAAAGATGAATGTTCCCATTTTCGACTAATCTTTCAGCTGCGCCCAACAGCCATCCGCCACCATACGCATTGACATGATTTCCGGTCAGTAATGATAGCGCTTCAGGGAATATAATATTAGTTATCCATAATACCGTCATGATTCTTTATTAATAAACGGTTTTATGTAAGATCTATAGAAATGTAATCCGTAAAATTTAATCATTTCTTTAAGATAAGGCTGATGTAAGAGAACGCGTCCCTTGAACATCTTTTTCTCCAGATCTTTGGTAGTCTTCACTTCTTCTGGATGAACTATAACATCTACAGTTTCTTCTGGTCTACTAAAGAATTTTGCAATCCAAGAATTAGGGTCAACAGCCGTATTAGACCCATCCATATCAAATCCAATATTTTTAACAAAATTGACATTAGGATGAATGCATAACTTATTATATTTCCATATCAAATATGATTGCTGCTTGTCATAGGTATTCTCTTTCTTACCATCAAGAACGCTTTTATAGTATTTGTCGTATGAATCAATAAACCAATCTCGTTCAAAAAAATTAACGAAGTGGTTTCTAAAATCCCTTGTGTTTCTTACATTAGGATAAGAGTCAAGTTCATATTCATACAAATCATAGGTTCGTTTCCAAGTTGCCATACCATAAGTGGGCACTGAAAGGTGAGAGAAGAAATATGTCGCTTCACCTGAATATACCTCATAATTAACGCCCCCAATGTAAGCGATACGATCATTATCCTTATATTTTTCTAATAATTCTTGGCAATAATAGAAAAATGAAGGAGTTGAATAGCCATCATCTTCTAAGAAAATCATCCTATCTTCTTGTAAGAATAACCAATCCCAAGCATTTTTACCTGCAAGTGTACATCCAAGATTATTCTTATGGAAAAGGTAATGTGTCTCGCAATCCCAGTCCACCTGCTGAACTATTTCACGGACCTTAGGGCAATTAATTTCATCATTAAAATTACCTATCCTAGGAGCATCTGCTGCGACATAAAGTTTTTGGGGTTTAGCTGCTTTAATTACATCAAATACTTTTTGAGTTTTCCCAGGCCGATTAAAGACCATGAATAGTATAGGTGTTGTTAACTCTTTGCTCATACATATAATTATTTTACAAAATCTTTACAATCATCAATTAATTTCTGGGCTATGGATTTCCAAGATGTTTTGTTTTCAGGCGTATGATTTATATCAATCAGGGAATTCATTTGGAAGTTTAACTTTGATTCGCGCTCATTCAAAAACATAATATTAAATAGATCGCTAAGCCCCCCAAACCGACATGTGCTTATAAAATCATCATTTTCTAATTGAGTAAAAACCACTGGAGTTTCAAGTCCAAGACAAGGGAGAGCGCAGTGGATTCTACCTGTCACCACCAGTGAAGCTTTTGAGTACAATCGGACCAAGCGCTCTGCTTCTTTTAGACGAGTTTCGTCTGTAGGGAAATTTGTTGTATAAAAGCTACTTTCTTGGTTAACAAACACTGCATTAATCAATGTTTCCTGACTAAAAAACTTATGATATAGGCGATAGAACCTACCTGTCTTAATAAATCTTCTTAAATTAATATTCGTGCCGAATAGATGAATAGATATTTGCCTACAAGTTTTCCAGTTGATAATCAAATAAAAAGTATCACTTAGTAAAGATGATAATGATGTCTTATTTGGAATAACAGGATCTACAAAATAACACGTTTTATCTTTTTCAAAAGATTTGAATTTGTAACCTAATGTTAAGGTCATGCAACCAGAAAAGTAAGCATTAACGCCCTTATTAACAAGAAGATTAACAGTATTAGTATCGCGACATCCAATGGGTTCGTGTTTCTTTAGGTAGGAAATACCCTCATCTTTTAGCATTTCATTTTTAACTGAGTTATTTATATGAAATGCTCTAAATAATGGTTTTATGTATTCTGAAGGTGGCCAATTTTCTGAATGGTGCATAAACCATCCGTTCATTATTATTTGGCATTCTTCCTTATAACTATCAAGTCTCTCTCGATTTACGAAACCATCAATCGTGGGAGGAAACTGACTCGAGGCAAGCGCTTGAATATAATCTCCAATATTGTTTACGTCTTTATTATGCACCGATAAAAGTTTATATTTCATCGTTTAGTTATTTGTTGAAATTGGGAACGAATTACATTTCTTTCAGTTTGATCAAGTCCTAAAACTAGGACCGAAATCAAAAGGATTACTTCTACAACTAATAGGTTTATTAGGTGACTACTCGTTGATGTTCCAAAAGGTTTTAATGTGAAATAAGCAAATAACATAGGCATCATGATTAAGGCTATTCGTAAGTAAGCTATTCGCAAGAATTTGCCGACATTTAGTTTATAATATACTTTTAACATAAATAACTTAAGTAAGGAGCTTAATAAACTAACTACACAATAAATAATTGAGATAGTATACACCCCATAGCCTATTTTGTAAAGGTAATAAGAAAGAGGAAGACCAAGAAACAATAGAGAGTATACCACAATCTGGAATACTTTAATATTTCCTTGTGCTTGCACCAAACCCGCTATTCCTGCACCCAAACACCCTAATAAGGTTTCTAAAACTATCAATCTACAGAATACGGAAGCTCCATCTGGAACGTCTTTAAGCCACATGGATAAAAGCCAATCCATATCCATAAAAGCGGGAAATGCAATAAGCGACATTAGAATAAAACTGTATTTTGATATATAACAGGTCAATGTCATAGATCTATCAATATTACCACTGCTAAAACTTTTTGTTATTTGTGGAATAGCTACACTACTTAAACTATTAGCAAAAACTTGAATATAATTAGCGATCTGACACCCTATTGCATATGACGCATTTAATACAGTGCCAAAAAAAAAGTTTAGAATCATTGTACTACCTTGCGCTTTACCAATATTTGCGATACTAGAATAAAGCATCCATACGGAAAAAGATAGCATTTCTTTATATAACCGCTTTTGATTGTAAAATTTGAATTTTACAATCAAATAATAATGTCTAAGAGTATATATGACGTAGCAGATTGATTGCCCTAATATATATATCATCATTATCAAACTATAAATTCGCAGATGATTTCCTTCACTATACAATAGGAATATTATGGCTCCAAGACGAAGCAACTGTGTTATAACATCAATTATTGAAGTTAAAGTAAACTTCTCGTAAGCAACCATGAGCCCATTAAATGGTATAGCCAACGTGGATATAGATGTGGTTATAATAGAAACAATAAGGACGAATCTAGCATCACCCAGTTTTGCTTCGTCTATATTTAATATATTATTTACATATAAAAGCCCCACTAATAAACCCAAAACAAGAACCAATAATGAAAATACTGCATGAATACAAAATGAAACATTAAAGACTTTGTTTGCCTCTCCATACTCTTTCTTTCCAAGCTCGGTGGCTATAAATCTGTATGTAGTTGCAACCATTGTTGCATTAATAACATTAAGGAGTGCTACAATACCGCCTATTACATTATATAATCCAAAATCGGATGCGCCTAGTGCTTGCAAGACAAATCGTGACGCAAATAATCCAATTAAAGTAGAAATGCAAAAACGAACAAAAAGTATAACACTATTATATGCAATTCTTTTATTGCCATTCATTTTCCAATATTCTTTTTATTTTTTTCTAGTTTTATACGCTCGTCTAAATTTAAATATGCCATATTAAGAGTTAGCACTTGCTGATCTTTAGGTGGATATTGCAAATAATATCCATAAACTGAACAAAGGTGGCTATTGTAATCAACGGGCACACGCACTTTGAAATTTGAAAACTCCACTCATCGGCTATCTTTAAACCATTCACTTTCATAGATCTTTCCATTTTTATAACAGCTTATCAGTTTAGATCCTTTCTCACGAGAAAGGAGGTTTCGTAAATTTCAAGTGCCTTACACTGGGTTTGTTGCTTGATGTCTTTGATAACACCTTCGGCATTTTTCTTTTTGCAGTCGTTTTGTTACTTTTTTTTGTATTAAACTTCCTAAGTACATGACAAAAATTGACAACATTCAATAAATCTATCTATATCATTAAAAGACAGTATATTCGAAAGATATGTCAGTCCGTATTTGAATAAACTTTGAGCTCTTCTTCCATGCTTTTTGATCTT
>CANJNY010000077.1 GCA_947475715.1 Prolixibacteraceae bacterium | reverse complement strand
TAGTTTGATTGTCTAAATCCAGAAAACTCAATATTTCATGTCTATATTTCTCATCCTTAAGAAAGTCAATCAACCCTATCAATTTAGTTATTGACTTAGTTACTTTTTTTGACAACTTAGTTACTTTCGTCACTGACTTAGTTACTTTTTCAGTTGACTTCGACATGTATTTCTCCCTGATATAGCCAACAACATCAGATACATCTCGCTCCAACACTTCACTTAACGTTTGTATTTCAAGAACTTCATCAAACAACAAGTCGATATCTTCGCGTGTCAATTTTGTAATTGACTTAGTTACTGACTTAGTTACCAACCAATCTTTATGACATGGCAACGTAACTAAAAACAATATACTTTCATCGTCGGTATAAAACACCGGATCCGGATTGCCATTTTTCGACATTTCGTCACGAATTACCGGAATACCGGTAGCTTTCCCCTCTGTGAGGTTTAACTCCTTCAGGAAATCACCAATTCGCCGGTTCCGGTAATCCCGTGCAATGACACGTCGCTGTTGCAAATCGGCATTTTTAATTGGTGGTAAAGGACCTGGATAGCTTAAGATTTCAATCTGGTCAGGAAATACCTGTATTTCAATGGGTTTTTCTTCAGCATAACTTTTATGGTAAACCGCATTGCAGACAGCTTCCTCCAAAGCATTGTAAGGATAATTGCTGATATTTAAACTTTCAGCCTGTCCACTAATTTTCCGGGTCTCGGTTTTTAGTACTTTGTCCTTTAGGTAAGCCAGGCAATTGCGTATTTGCCTGTTTAAAGGACCTTTAAAAGTTTCCAAAATATAATTCCGACCTTCTTCGTCGTTATGAATGGCCAATTCAATCCATGCCCGATTAAAAAACCGGTGTGGATTACTATTGAAAAACAATAGCCCGGCATTTACAGGTCTTAGAAATTCAACCGGGCCACGGGCAATTTGCATCGCTTTGCACAATTCGGCAAAGGGCATCAAGGTGCTCTCTTCGAATAAGTCGCTTCCAACTTCCTGCAAGAACTCACGAATCAAGCCCAGCTCCAGGTTATTAAGCTTCGCTTCCTGATTGATACGGTCATCAAAAGGTATTTTAGCAGTCAACTCAATCAGGTGCGTTTGATTATCTCCTTGTGCTACAATACTGCGGCTTCCTGACCGGATATAATATTGCCTCCTTGCATCATTTCCAAGGGTCGATGGGCAAGAATAGGGACGCATATCGCCGGCAGGACACCAAACGACTAAAATATGTTTACCGTCAATTTCATACGGCTGTGTTATGGGAAGATAATTGGGTTGAATTTTATAGCATACCCCAATTAATTCACCAAGTATCCTGTCGACACTATCCAAAAACAAACCTTTTGAAGTAAATTGAGGAATCCCATCGACAGCTTTAATGCCAATAATGATATAACCACCTCCCCAATTATTGATATCATTGGCAAATGCGCACACAGAATGCAAAACGTCTTCGGGATTCCACCCTTCCTTAAATTCAAGTCGCTCCCATTCAACTACTTTGCCGTGGACTAATTCGGATATGTTTATTGGTAGTGCCATTTTCTTTGTTTAATTCATTTGAATATAATTTGTTTTTAAGTCGTAATTGGTTGCCTGCTTTGAATTTACCCGGTAGCCGACAGCTATAATTGCGTCAAGGTTGTAATAAGTAGTACTGTAATTCTTCCCGTCTATGGCAGTTGTTTCCAAAATGGAAACAACTGAATTTTCATTTGTCATAGCGCCGATTATTTTTTCAATATTTCAATCAAACGTCTATTGATATAAAGTGTCTCTCTTCCGACACGTTGCGATTCAAGTATTCCTATCGACTCCAATTCTCTCAGATACCTCGACGCAGCTTTGCGTTCAACCTGAAGCCGGTTAACCACCAGTTCAATTTTCGAATAGGGCATTTCAAACAACAATTCAACCAGCTCTTTCTTATAAACCTTGGGGGCCTTCTGCTGCACCTCCTCAATGGTCAGGTCCAATAGCTCCCTGATTGAATTTATTTTAGCTATTGTTTTTAGTGATGTTTTCTCGACCGCCTTGAGCATAAATACGATCCACTCTTCCCATTCACCGGTACGATTGGTATGATTCAGAAGCCGGTAGTATTCAGGCTTATTTTCGGTGATATAGGAACTTAAATATAAAATTGGGACCTCAATCAAATTATTCAGAATCAGGTACAAGATATTCAGAATCCTGCCGGTCCTTCCATTTCCGTCATAAAACGGGTGGATGCTCTCAAACTGATAATGGAGGATGGCCAGGTTTATCAGTGGCGACAAATCCTGCTCATTCTGATTAAAATGAGTAATGAAATTGGATAATAAATCAAGAATTTCCCCCTTATCCTGCGGCGGGGTGTAAACCACTTCGCCGGTAGTATCATTTTTAAGGACCGTACCGGGCATACTCCTGATGCCGGCAGTGTTGTTAACCAATTGTTGCTGAATACTCAGAATATCGTTTATTCGGAGGAATCCCTGTGCTTTAATGAAATCGTAGCCATGGAAGATTGCCTTCCGATAATTAACAACTTCCCTGGTATCTGATGTAACAGTTGATTGATGAATAATCAGCGCCTTGTATAGCTCATCCTGAGTTGTTATAATATTTTCAATCTCTGAACTATCCTTTGCTTCCTGAAGTACAACGGCATTAATTAACATAGCCTGATTGGGAATTGTCTTGGCAATCCCTTTCAGTTCAGCCAATGCTGCCGCCGCCCTGCTAGTCTGGCGGAGTATTTCAATGGTTTCTACCTTGTCTCTTTGCGGAGGAAGGTAATCAAGCGTATAACCCGGTGCATTTTGTCCCATATTATTTTTATTTGTACCAAATATACACTTTTTAGTACATATATCTATATGTGCTTTTATTTTATATCAAGCTTTTTAGGGTTTATTTTCCCGTTCTTCCCTTTTTTCTACAAAACCAAATCATTATCCATCAATTCAACTCGGTTGTCCTTTTGAAAGTTACTTCCACCACAAATTTCAACCGTATCTCTGACCCTTGTTTTTAGAAGGATCATTCGGACCATAAACAATCAGTTGTGGTATTACGCCTTGCAGGACAGGCCTAACCCTGTCCAATTCTGTTCAGGATCAGGCCAATGGATTACTTCGGGTTTCACCATAATTTTGCTATTATGCTGCTCCGCTTACTTTAAAGCCATGTTTGCTTTTTCGAAGATGCTGTGTTTCATTAAATTCCAATCTGTTTTAAAAACATCTCTTTTCTTTTTTCGAGAAAATCACTATAATTAGATGCATCCCATTGACCATGAGGAATATAATGATTATCTAAAACTCCAATTCCTAATCTATTACTCCAATCTATAAACGTTTCATCAGATTTTTGTCTGTTATCTGCAGCCGATACATATCTTAAATTAAAAATCGAATTAATCTTTTCTTTTGGAACCTTAGACTTCCTTAATTCACTTTGTGATACAATATGATCTTGTTGTGGTAGGTTCTCTAAAGTTAAAGGAGTGAAGTTAATAGAATGATTATAAAGTAATGAAAGTACCAAATAGCTTTCTTTTGAATTATAGGAGACTTTACTAATCAAGTCATTTGTAACTCGTAGTGCCAATGCCGGTTTAGATTCATTAAATCTTGTAAATAACTCATCTTTAGGAAAGTAATCTGACTTACTGCTTTCTTCAATAGCTTTTTTTGCCTTGTACAATATGCCATCTGATTGGCCTCCAAATACGCCAGTAAGCATGGATGTAATAAGCCAATCTCGGATAGATGATTGAAGCTGCGCAGTTATCTTATTTTGTTCTTCTCCAATACCCTTTATATTGTATTTGTAAATGAAATATGCTATTGGAATTATTGCATTATATGAAGTGATTAGTTTGTCATTTGTCAACAAAAATCTTGAAGAAAGTAAATCCTTAGTTAATTTAAATGTTTTAACTATTCTTTCATCCCATTCTTTTTTTGTGGACGCGATTAAAGTAGGCGTAAAATTTACTGTTCGATATTTTAATCCATCCTGATCGTTGGCATGAAAGAACAATATGGTTTTAAGAATTACGTCATGAGAAAATTTATATTTATTACCCTCATTGATATCTTTCAATAATTCGTTAAACTTATCTCTTGCATCATTCCAATGCAACTTTATATAGGAAAATAATAAATCAGAGTAACTTAGTTTTTGACCTCCAGAATTTGTCCGAATAAAAATATCAAGCACTTTATCGTATTCCTGTGTGCGTTCCTCATAGTAGGTTATAAGTTTGTCGTAATTCAATTTTGACCACAACTTGAAAATATTACCATTTTCAATATCAGTAACTTCATAAGAAATTTCATTTTTTATCTTCTCTTTAATTTTTGATTGTACTTCATGCAACTTATCGAGACCTGTAATGTATTTTATCCGGATCCAATTTTTTGTGTAGTCTGGTAAAACCTTTTTTTTATCTTCAATTTTTTCAATCCAAACATCCTGATGATTAAGAGGAAAGAACTGAAACTCAAATAGCATTTCTTTTTCGTTTTCCTGAACTCCGGAAAGAAAGTTGAAATATAAGTCCGCTGAAATCAATGAACGCTTTTGTTTGATTTTATAGGTTCCTTTTAGCGTAAGAAATAAGGATGTAATACGTTGCTGTCCATCAATGACTAAAAAATAATTATCCCTTGAAAGTGGACCTGTTTCAGGGTAATTTTCTTCCCCTTTTTGGCTTATAAATTTTATTCTTTTTATATGCTTTTCCTTTTCAAGAGTGTTTTTTTCAAGAAACCAGAATAAAACTGTGTTAATTGGATAATCTCTACAAATACTATCAAAAAGAAGATAAATGTCATCGTCTTCCCACACGTAAGGTCTTTGAATATCAGGTAAGAAAAGTGAATCATTCACTTTTCTTATACATTCGGTTATTGACCAATCTTTATATTCCATATCATTTAGTTTTTAATTAATTTTCTCTTGCCTCCCTCTTCTCCTCCAAACTCAAATGCCGATCATTATCCCTCACCTCGCCCCAGGGACTTCCCGGAGGGTTTTTGCCGCGATCGACACCCCATTTGATGTTGAATTTTGAGCGCAAGACCCCCGCCTCGACAAACGGACGGATATTTAGCCGCACCCCATCATTCAGATCGGGGTCCCAGCCAATGGGTTGCTGACTGAGCGGCTTCCACCTGACGAAAATATCATACGGAGACTCCCCCTGAAGGATTGCTTCGAGCTTCTCTTTAAGTTTAAGTGCCGCGCTGAGTAACCCTTCGGCGCCACTCTCACCCGATTTCTTTTTGGCATCACACATGCGGATCCAGTCGCCCAAATAGGTGTAAATTAGCTTGTTTAGATTTTCTTTGGTGAGCATATGGTAATTGACCAAGGCCGAAAACCCATCACTCCTACCATCCCAGATATTCCAGATAAACGGGCGGTTTTGGAACAGTTTGCAGTGCTGGGGGAAGAATTCTTTACGCAGATAATCTTCTAAGCCGCTGGAAGCGGCTTGCACTTTGGTTAACAACTCACTAATGGTCTGATTCGTATATTCTCCGCCAAAAACCTCCTGCAGGTACGAGCGCAAACGGTCGGCGCCAGCCTCTTCGGCATTGACCGATGGAATACAGAAAATCCCGTCTTCATCGGTGTGGTGATCGAAGGCTTTTACGGCGTGGATTAATTCTTTGGCTTCGTCGGCGAGTGTCTCGTAAAGTTCACTTTCAGAGTGGCTCACGCTTCCGGCGGGAGCTTTTTCTTTTACGCCCCGGGAAGCAGTGTTTACATTTTCAGCCGGCCAGCGATAACCCAATAACCGGGCAACTGCCACCTGTAGGGGGTTTTCTGCTTTTACGGGATGACCATGAAACAGCCATTGGGTGGGATCATCACTGTAGGGTTTGGGTAGGCCGTTGGGGTATTTTTCTTGGGCGACTTTTTGCCAATAAGCTAAGTTGAAAGGAACTTTTATTAATGTTGAATTAGTTACGTATAAATTTGGATCAATTCTTCTAACGTCTTTTAAATATTTCTCATCTGATATATAGCACCAAATTGCCAATAGGTCTTCATCATGTTTTGGTATAATAGCGGATACACCATTTCTTAACAAATTGCCAAGATAAATTGATGATTGTAGATTTGCCATCATACTTATTGCAACACCCTTCTTACCCCATCCTGGTCTTCCCTGAACTCTTGCTTTTGGATTATCTAAATGGATTTTACCGTCATTTGGCCAATAAATTAATGCATCTAAACCTTCATATTCTTTACCATTTGAAACTGTATTTTGAAGAAATACCCAATCTGAAAATGGAAATTGTAATTCCCAAATTCCTCTTCTAAATCGATCCCAATCTCCAACATGCATACCTATATAAGAATTTGTATATTTTGATAATTGATCAATACTATTTTCCTCTAAATCTAGTACTATTCTGGCATCCGGATTATTGAGCTGTTTTAATTGATTGATTAAAAGTGGCTTGTTATTAATTAGAGCATCTTTTTTTTCTGTTGGAGTATTTGACTGAGAAACTTCAATGCCTAAAATAAATCCATGTTCTTTGGGATTGCTTTTTGAAATAGATACTAATATTACTTTGACAAATTCACCTGAAATCTCATGAAATGCACCTGAGCCTAATTGAGCAATGAAATCAATATTCTTTGTCCTAATAACATTCTCCCTAAATTTTTTGTAAGTAGAAAGGAAAAGCCAATTTTGAGGAGTTACCAATGAAGCGGAACAATTGGGAACTAGACTTTTAATAATTCTTTCAATGAAAATTGTTGCTAGATCAGTTTTAGAATCAGGATAATATTTCAACGCATATTGCAATAAAACTTCGTCTTGTTTGCCTCTTACTAAATATGGCACATTGGTTAATATTAAATTGTATTGATTTGCCAATATCTCCCCCGCTTTTGCTATCCCGGCAGCCATTACCCCACGTTCTATCATGTCTTTATCGGCTTCGCCTTCCAATGCTTTAGCCAAAACAGGTTTTAATTGTTCAAAGCTCGCGGTAAAAGCATCGGCCTGGATCGTGGAAGGGTCCAGCAGACTTCCCAGTTCCGGTGCCAATTGGAAATGGTCGTAAAGCATCCGCATCCCATTTTCCATTCTTGCTTTGTCGTCGGGTGGTACATTGCCAACCAGTTTGACCCAGTCTTCCACTTTCCCCTTGGGGGCAATACCACTGCAGGCGAGGTTCATTTCGGGTAGCTCTTTGTAACGGCCGCAAAACTTCCACGCAGTAAGTGCCAGGTTAAAGGCGGCAATCTGGGTACACCGGGCATCGAGCTCCAAACCGTGAAGGTTTTCAGTAATTACCTTGTCGGTGGCTTCTTCTTTGGTTAATCCCTCTTCATACATACGCAGGGCGGCAAAGACCGGAAATAGGGAGGCCACAAAATGGCCGGAACCCATACAGGGGTCTAAGGATGTAACTTCAGAGGTTTTGTCTGGCCAACCTTCAAACAAAGTACCTCCGGCATCCTGCCGGAGATTCTTATTTTCTCCCCCAGGGATGACGGAACTACTATGTTCTCCGCCAGGGATGGCGGAGACACTATTATCATCTCCGCCAGGGATGGCGGAGGTACTATGATTGTGCTTCCTGATATATGTTCTGAATTTACCAAGCGAGGCTTCACTTCGTACCAAATGATCAAAGGATTCTTTTTGCCAGAAAGCTCCTGACTCGCCGGTGAGTTTATGGATTTCATTGGCAGTAAAAGACTTCCATGAATGCAGAATATCGGAGAGCTGATACCCTCCCTTTGGCTCGACAAGCACATGCACATGATTGACCGAAACCACAAATTCATCAAGAATATACCTGGCGCCGTCAAAGAACCGAAGCGCATTTTCTACAATAGTTTTAATTTCTTTATTTTTCAGGTGACAGGCTCCGTATCCGGCATCAAGATATTGCTGCATCTTCGCAGGGAATCGGTGATAATATTCTTTTTTCTGTTCCGGCGTATGTGGTTCAGGATTTAATCTTTTCCATGTTTCCATTTCAGACTCCCACTCTTTGAGCAATTCGTGTGGCATGGAGTCAGCAGCCCGAAAAGTAACAAAGTATAATTTGCCTTCCTGTCGCCAGTGTGGAAGATTGCCAATGATATTATCAACCTCTTCGTAGGGATTAAAATAACTAAAATTAACAGTACCTCCGCCATCCTGGCGGAGAACATTAACATCACTGCTCTCATTGGAAACGAGTGGAAGGTTATTGCCCCAGCTGGAAGCAGGAGGATTGCTAAACTCAGAGCTCCGGCTGGAAGCGGTAGGATTGCCAAACTCAGAGCTCCGGCTGGAAGCCGGAGGTACTCTTAAATATTCAAATTTTACCGGGGGAGTAACTCCCGGATTGCGGCTTACCCACCAGGCGCCCAATGTATTGTCGATTAAAAAATGAACCATGTATGGCTCAGTAAATAATTGCGTTACGGCCGGGAGTTTGGCGCCGTCAATTTTAGCGCCACTGGCATTAATTGCTGCTTTGGCGTCACTTTGCCAGAACTGATAAACCCACCCCAAGGCATCATCGGCGGTAAAAATATAGCTGTCGAGGGCATCAATAATCGCTTCGAGTTTGATCCGGTCATCGGCGGCAAACTGGATCTGCATCAAAGGATCATCGGTGCGGAAAATGGCAGGGAGCATTTTGGAGGCATAAGTCGCTGCGGCATCCCACTTATCGATAAATCCCTCCTCGCGGGCCAGCTCTTCACACTCCTCCATCGTTATCGCTACCCCCGAAGGGTGCTTCAACAACCCGTTACTCTCGAGAAATTTGGCAAACAGCATCTTGTGCCAGTTTTCGTAGGCCAGCTCGTATCCTAAACGATCGATCTGCTGATCTCCGGTTGCGGGCAAATCATCTCCGAGTAATCGTGCCTTATGGCGGAGTCGGTTGCGCAGAGTTCGTTGATCGGGACTCATGTGTGAAAATGGTTCCGGGTGGTCAACGGCAAGCGAGCGCAAGGCATTACGAGCGCCGGTCTCTGCGAGTTTACGCGCCTGTTTTACAGCTGTTTCCAGGGTGCCGCGTTGTTGGGAGGTTAGTACTGGCATTCGATTAGGTTTTATTTAATTTAATATTTTGAATCATTGTATCCGGTAAAAACATTTTAATTATCCTAATGCTCAAATTTATTGCGTCCCTACGGGACTTTTGAAAACATTTTTGTTTTTTCGTTTCTACCCATATTTAATCCCTAACGGGATGGTCCAGTATGGACCATATATGGGTAGAAAGCGAATTATCGAATAGACCGAAGTCCCATAGGGACGAAATATTTTTAACCCTGTAATCAATCAGCATTAATCAGTAAATTTGAATTTGAGTCCAACAACCCGTTGAACTGAATCGATCTGCCTGAGTGCAGCAACTTGTTGCACTGAATCTTTTTATCCGTTTATCCTATTCAGTCTAACAACTTGTTTGACTGAATCAATCTGCTGAGCGCAACAACTTGTTGCACTAAATCATTTTCTCCTTTATTCATGATAATCAATCATTCTAAATTGCTAATCCCATATTTCCAACCAGATATTACGGTGCGCTGCACCTTCATCTATTTACCTGATTTATACCTACAAATATTGTGGTGCTCTGCACCAGCTTTGACGAGATATTTGGGATGCTCCGCACCTGATTTGACGAAATATTAAGCAGCAGCGCTGCGAAATATTTGCAGAAAAAAGATAATCATGTCAGAAAAAGGTGCAGAGCACCGCAATATCCATTCAACCAATATTTTAATGTTTAATAATCTTAACTTATCAATATTTTATTCTCAATAACTTTATTGCTCTTTTCACATTCACCCTTATTTCAAAATTACAGACCCCGAATCTTTTAACAGATCTTCCAGCTCGGTTTTTAATTCGGCGAGGTAAGCATCAATATCTGCCTGACTGCTGATCGTTGTGCGGTGCAGACTGTAGGTTTTTGCCTTGGGAGCCGAGATCAGAATCGCCTCATCCAATGCCGACTGAAACTGTCCGGGCAAAGCGGCGATCCTGGTGTCCCACGCATAAAGACCGGCCTTTTGCAAATGAATAAGCAATTTATGCGCATCCAGAGGTTGTAGCTCCGGCTTCGGTAATATCTGGTGCTTAAATAAGATGGTGCGAATTTGCTCGGGTATCAGCCTATTGAAATAGATATTCCCCTGAAGCTCCGTCATTTTCAGATCATGCAAACCGATAAAGCTCTCCTTCAGTGTATTCAGTGCCGTTTTGAGTTTTTCGGTTAGCTCAATAAGTTTTGGTTGAATCGGATCGGGCTCCTGCAACAGCAACCGGTTTTCGCGGATCGCCTCGATCTCCGTTTTCAAATGCTCCATCGCCGGATCGCCATTGGCATGATTGACCAGCTCAGCCAATAATCGCCATTGCGGTTCTCTCGCGGCTACGACGACACTCATCTTACTCCAATCGAGGTTCTTCGACTTCAAATCCTCCTGCTCCTCCAGAATGCGGACCAGACGTTCGTTCCCGTCGAGATTCTCAATATTTTTTAAAAACTGAATGTTGATTGGTTCCGGTTTAGGGGCGTCTCCGCCGATGAGACCGGCCAAATCTTTGAGGCGGTTCAGAAAGGTGTTGGAATGTAAAAACTCCTCCCCGGGCTTGCACGAGATACCAGCATCCTGGTAGATCTTCCGAAGTTTAATTTTATCGATGGCAGCCAGGATGTGCACCTCCTTTTTAAATACCGCATTGCCAATTTTAGCCTGGTTGATATTGGGCTCGGGTGTCGAAATAATTTCGGCATTCCGCAGCTGAACAATGATCGTGTCAATGGTATCCTGACTCCACCCATAGGGCGCCTTCATAAACTGGTTCCGGATCTCCTTACCCGGTTTTGCATTATTCGCAATAAAGCGCAAGATCTCAATGGCTACGGGATGGTCTTTGGGCTCCCTGTCCCAGCCGATTTTCTTGAGGGCATCGGGATCACCCGACAACGCTTTGGCCAGCGCCTTATCCCAATCTTTAAAATCACCCTTGCTTTTAAAATCAGAAAATTGGCGGTCTGCAAGGCTGTTTAACGCATGCTCAATATTATCACGCATGGCGCCTGTTTCGACTTTAGTCCCACCGGCGAGATAGACAACCCCCTCATTGCAGATTTTAAGGATGAGATCTTCAATGGCAATCTTTGCCAGATCCTTCCGGGTTTCCATGCTTTTGCGCGCTTGCTCCCCTTCCGGATTCGAGGGCACCCCCTGTCCGTTAATGGTTAATCCGGCAGCCAGAAACTTGATTAGCTCACTCCGAAGCTCGGGGTCGCGGAACTTCTTCACAAACGCATAAGCCAACGGGGTGTTGGGACCCTCAGAACGGATTTCGTTGATTACAACAGATTCATTTTCGTTCCATCCGTCGCGAATCCAGACATTTAATTTGTAATCGGTATTCGGCCTTCCCGCTTTAGTCCAAAGATCAAATTCACGCTTCTGTCGCGACAGGCCATGAAGAATATTGATTGTTTTGGTCTTATCGTTAAAAAAGGCGGTAATCTTCTCACTTCGAAGCGCCTGAATCTGATCGTCACCCTTGCTGTTTATCTCAACTGCCCTGGCCGTGTACATCTGCTCCCACTCGGCACCGACCTTGGTCTGCAGCTTAAACTCATCGTTTATAGGCATTAACACCTTTTCAGCAGCGAGCTTTTTGATGAGCTCCTTGATCCGGGTTCTGAATTTATCTGACGATTCGTTTAGGTTGTCGATCAATAATTCGGCAATTGTATTTTCATCCGACTTCAGCCGGCTGCCTGCGGTATCACCCGGTAATTGATCGATTAAAAATACGATACTTAAGATTCGCCCTTCGAGTTCGGCATCGCCACCCAAAGATTTTCGTCCTTCAATCAGATTATTGGTTTCATTCAGGAGCAGGGCATTTTGTAATAACTGGGACTGCTTCTGCTCAAAGATCAGATCGGCAGGAATAACATAACCCAGCTCTTTGTTCGCCACCTTTTTGATACTCTCATCCACGATTCGCAATTGACTTCGGAGCTGACCCGACGTTCCGGCGGTATCAATCACCTGCAAAATCTTTTTCCAGAATTTGCGTGTCGATGGGAGGATGGGATAATCGGCGACTAAGTTGTTCCGGTCGCTTGTGACGTATCCAAAATCGGTTCCCGAAAGGTTTCGTGAAATCTCACCTAAAGCGGATTCGAGTTTCGTATCGATAGCGCTGATTGTCGAGGGTTTCTTGTCGAGGACAGTTTTTCGGGTGACCGTTTCTACGTCGGTGTCCGACAAGGAGACTTTAACGGTAAAGCGGTCCTGCAGCCGTTGCAACAGATTGGTTTCGGAGAGGGCGTTCTGACCCGTCCCGATCAGTAAAAACTTACCATCAAAATTGCTGCAGATATCCTGAGCAAGGTTTTGCAGGTCAATGCTCTTATCTCCGTCTGATCCGATAAACTGCTGCACCTCATCCAGAACCACAACGGTTAACGGAATTTTATTCCCGAAAGTCAGGGGCAGAATCTCTGTTTTGATCGTATCGATGAGCTGCTCGCGGTTTATGCTTTCAATTCGTTTGAAGTTGGCCTTGAAATTCTCTTTCACCTTCGCCTCATTCTCGGCAAACTCCGGTTTCAACTGCAATATCGCCTTGGCAATGGCCGACGAGACAAACAGGTTCTCATACTCTTTTTTGAAATCCTTCCCCTGCGCCTCGATGAGTGATTTTAATCCGTCGTAGATCCCCTCCTGCATGGCCCAGTAAACAAATTTGAAATGGTGGTACTGCTGCGGCAACCCCAGTTCATTTAAAAACAGCTGCAGGAACGAGTAACGGATATCGGCCGATGGGAAATCTTTCAACGTACCCGACACCGAGAGCTTGCCATTTATTTTCTGCTTCCGATCAAGCTCAATGAGCAAATCGGTAATATCCTGAGGCAATGGCTTGATGGTTCGCGCCGTATCGCCATTGGGGAAGGTGAAGTCATCCCAGAGGTATCCCAGCATTTTGACCAGATGCGATTTGCCGCTTCCAAAAAAGCCAGACACCCACGCAGCGGGTTGCTTGGGTTGATCGAGATGTTTTAAGTAGGTATCCAGAATCCGGTAAATACCCCGCTGATATTCCCCCTCACAAACGAAGGTCTTCAACTCGTGGCGGATAATCCGGAGTCCCGGTTCATCCTTTGCGGTATTAATCTCGACAACCCCGTCGTTGATCAGGTTGTTGTCATCGGGATTGAGGGTGAATAATTCCTTATTCTTCATACAATTATTATTTAGGCGGTTATAGGTCGTGCCAGGTAGCTCCATCCATCCCTGGCGTCCAAAAGGCGGTAATGGTTTTGATCAAATTCCCCGGGAAAGAAAATCAACATCCTCCCCTTAAAGGCATTGGCGCATCCGTTGAGCACATCCGACATCCGGGTGAACCCAAACAGTGCGGAGATATCGCGGATCGCAATCAGCGTATCGTCATCCGATCCGTGGCGGGTGATCTCCTGAATCAAAAAGTCAATGGCATATTGTTTAAATTCGGCTTCCAGCTGATCAACAAGGGCTTCCGGATCATTAAAGTATTCCTCTTTATATTCGTGGGTGGACATCCACGTGGGGAAGCATTTCTTGAGTGAGATCATGACCCATTTTTTCCCCGCCTTGAGGGTGGTTGTCTCAAAATCGCCCAGCCGGAATTCAACCTTGCGTTGTTCTGCCGGGTCATAAACCAAAAACCACACCCGTTCCTGACCGGAGAGGGAGCCTGACCACGGTTCATTAACCACGTGCTCATAGGCCGACAATAATTGATCTGCTTTAGATGGCATCGATTTCGAGTTTGGTGATCAGGTTATTGAATGACAGTGCAGTAACATTTCCTGCAAACTGGTACTGCATGAGATCCCGTTTGGCCGCTTCGATGGCGAGCTCCCGCACATTTAATTCGCTTAATGAGAGCGCTTTTACCCATTTACTTGAGAGGATAAAATCGCCTCTGAGTCCATCGAGGTACGCCATAAAAAAAGCAAAGGCGATGATGTGATACCCGATAACGGGTTGAGTCCGGATATTTTTCACCTTTCCGGTTATAAATCCGGCCTGTTTCCAGCTGCTGGCAAGGTTCTGAGCCATCGATCGCCGCGTGTTGGCAGAATACCGCGAGGGGTGGTTTGCTTCAATCATTTCGTCGACCCTTTCGATATTCACCTTTTCACCAAGCTTTGTTTCACTTACAGTGGGTATACTTTCAGCCAGCATATAATCATGCCCCATCGCATAAAGCAGTGCCAGTATCGGTCTGTCGTTCTCCTCCGAAATCTGCCAGAAGTATTTCAATGCCTTGAAGGGTGGGTAGTTCAGGTCGAAGCCATAAAGAGCGGTGAGATATTCCGTTGTTTTCTTAATGCCAGAACGGGTCTTCTTGTTGATTACATTCTGACTTAGTGAATCGAGGTAATTGTTATCCTCCATTGCATAATCCATCACATTGGCAAGTTCAGAAAACATAATGGTACGGCTGGTATGGATGGTTTTGGTTGGGGTCACGGGGTGGGGTTGGAGGTTGGGTTTAAAGGGGATTTGATTAATTAGTTTTACTAGTTGGGGGGATGGTAACGCCAAGCTGCTATGACATACCAGGCTCTATTTTGTTTAACTTTATCAATAAATTCCTACCTTCTTCATAGAAATTTTTTATCCAAACTTTACTGCAGGATAACAAAATTGCTTCATAACTTTCATTATTGTTTAGTCTGTTTAGCAACTCAATTGTAAACCGAACTTGATAGGAAATATATCCTTTAATGATATTTTCAAACGGAAGCGTTCTCATTTTATCTGCTAAAAATGAATTGAAAATATATAGTTTATCACCATTCGTTGCTGCATCGGTTTCAAATCCAAATGCCTTACAAATCTGCTCTAAATGATCAAGTTTAAATATCGGCAATAGAATATTTGGATAAAAATAGGTTGCTAATCTAATCGGTAATGATTCTTTAAAGGATGGAATATCAAAATCAAAAATACCATTACAAAATTCCTTTAAAATATTTTCGTCCTGAAAATTCCAAGGTTTCATTCCAAGCATTTCGGGCAAAATATAATTTATAACTTTCTCAAAATCCGGGTGCAGAAAGACTGATTGAAAATGCGATTCACGTAGTCCAGTGCTGGCTAATTGATTCTCGTATCCATAAACAAAGTCATAAAACAAAGTTTGTTTCCGTAACAAATGGCCTTCAGGAACATAAAACATCTCTGGATTAAAACCTTGTTTTAGTATCTTTTTATTCTCTTCTCTTAATTTATTTGCTTCATATTCTAATCGTAGAATCTGAGAGTAATCTTTATTTTGATTGAAAATTGTGTCAATGACTTGCTGTATCTCAATATTTATTCCAGGAAATTGTTTGGTGTAAATTGACTTCGATTTTTTTCTTGCATATTCTTCTCTCTTCTTAAGCCACTCGTATTTACCCTGATTTGCTTCAATAAGATCATAAGTGATGTTGTTGTCACCACAATTATTCCATATTTCATTAAATATAATTTTGCAATTGTCAGTGCTTTCCTTTTCTATTTTAACAGTCAATTCAATATTGTCCTCGAAACCACCTTTTGTTAAATTTGAGGAGGTGACATAGGCCTCATTGTCTGTTATGTATAATTTTAGATGAATAGTATTATCAAATTTCATAACAAACCCCAGGTTAAGCAAAGTTTTAAGGGTTGGTAAATCAAACGAATTAATAAATGAATCATCAAATCGAGTTATAATTTTCTTGTCAGCGACAATTTTGGTGTTGTCCTGATTGAGAATTGTTTTGACAAATGATGAAATAAAAGGCACTGCAATATTTATACACTTTAAACTGTTGTTTACAGAAACTTTTACAGAATTTGTTATAGGATTTTTTAAAACTGTTTTATTCATTTATCGCTTGTTTTTGCATTGCCCCTAATCTCTATAGGTCAGAAAAAATCATCCACCACCCACTCAAATTATGTGATTAGATCCGATCGATGAAGTTTTCAAAAGGCGAAAACTCAATTTGAAACCGGAATGGACTATTTATAAATATTAATTTTATTGTTTCAAATTTATATTTAATTGTCTGAATTTTAACAGTTTTTGTTCAGATAATATGTAAAAATGAACAGATGTACCTATATTCCGAACAGGTGTACATATTTCAACAACAGCTGTGGCTAAAATCAAATTATAATTTATGATTAATTATAGGTTTCCGGGAGAAATCGGGGCAGAGAGAGCCAAAATAAGGTTCAAATGGGGTGTTTGAATTCTTTATTATAGGATTTTTAGTCCGGCAGGAGATTCTTTTTTCTGCGGTTGAGAATCAGAAAAAATAGCAGATAAAACTTTCGTTTGTGCATTTAGAATTTTGGTCGGTGGTCTTCCGGGGAAACGTGCCGACAGATCGTCATAAACATTTTTTAAGCCCACCTAGCCAGCCGCGATGGCGGTTTTCAGGGCACTGTAAAAGGCAAGCAATCGATGGATTTGGATACAAAAGCTTGGGTTTTATTTCCCATTTGTGGTAACCTTGTTATCTGAAATGGCCAAATTAACACTTTATTTATTTAGAATATGTTTTATTTGAAAAGTAGCTGCAAAATGATTTAATCATGCCTGAAAATATTAAACAACTCATTATCATAAAACAATATACATCTTCCAGGATTCAATAATTTACAAAAACATGAATAATACTACTTTCGTAAATTTTTTATTTTACAAATCCAAATGGTTATGCCGGTGAATTAAAACATCTTAGGCGATGCCTCTTCTACAACTCAGCCCAAAGCAGGACATATTGCCAATGCCGAAGCTAAGGTTTGTGCAGATGCCATTATTCAGTTGTTAAGTGGGGGAACGGTAAATCCAAACCCGATAACCAATTCTTCATGTTTTACCCCGATCACCAGTACCACCGTTTCCTGGTTATCAGTGGTATTCCGTTACGATCCGGTAACCGGAACCATGGTACCGACAGGAAATGGCGTTACGGAATCGGCGGGAGCAACATCAAAAAATCATGAAGATATGCTCAAATAGTTCACCAACCGGATGTCAGATACCTTTGCTTAAAGGGAACAATACCTTTATAATTTAAGGCCTGTTTTTAAACCATATTATATCAGGATAATATTCGGATCAACCTTTATATAAAAATTAAGCCCCTAAACTGAAAAGTTCGGGGGCTATATTTTGTGTTTAGTGCGTAGATGCAGATTTTAACGGATAGCTAAAAATTGTACTTTTGCAGATACCACTGCCGTGAGGGATTATTCAAAAACCCCCTCCAATACCGGAGTCTCGTTATAGCCCAAATAATCAAGTATCAGAGAGCTGGTAAAGTGACTCGGATATTTTCCGGAAATTGTATCACCCCCCTTATAAAACTCAAGGAGGCTTTGACAACCGGAATCCTGAAATATTTTTCTGATTTGAAGGTTTCCACCAACATCCGACGTCATAAAACTACTTAACCTATCCAGTGCAAGAAATTTGGTATCCAATTTTTGAAGTCCTGTATTTTTCCACAGTAAATTTCCTTCCGGGGTACCACTTTGAGTAAGAAACAGGAAAGTCCGGACCACGGCAATTCCATCAACAATGTCAACCCGGAAATAACCCGCTTTAATACCATAAATACGGTATTCAATTAATAGGTTATGATAACTATCGTAAAACACACGCGGCTCCTCAAAAGAAAGAAACATATTATGTTGTGCCAAACTTGGAATCATTGAATCCATACGTTCAGAGAGCCGGATTAATGCATGAGATTGAACATAAACAGGTATAGGTTTATCCGATTCGGATTTCGAAACGCCAAATAATGAAGGATCCAATGCGGTCCATTGCAAGCCGACACAGGGTTGGGCCCAGCCAAGCCTCACTGCCGGTCGTTTCTTACCATCTAAAATGATTTGCCGGGACTGGTGATTATCCTTATGAATTTCGACGCGATTAGTGATTCCAAATTTGCCTTCCTCCTCCAGGTCAATTTCATAATTCATCCAATAAAAATGGTCTCCAATATTACTGATGCAGCTTCCAATAGTTGTAAAAATATGCACCAGCCGATTGTAGGTCTCGTCATAAGGTTCCGGGTCATTACAGAAACTGGAAAGTGCAGCTTTTACCTTTGTCGCATTGACAAAGTCCTCCTCCTTGATTAGGTGCCCCATACAAAATGCAGTCAGGCCTACCGTCAAAAATGCGTCAATCGATATCGACTGGTTAAATTTGGGCAGGACTAAACATTCCTTCTTCACCCAGGTGGACAAAATTTTCCTTATTTCGTTTAATAAATCATTGGGGATTAATACGGTGTTGGCAGGAAAAATTGATAATGAATGGCACCTAATAATGTAGGTGCGATCCAGGATTTTATTTGGAATAAGTGAAAAAATATCTTCGTTGCTGAAGCAGTTAATGAAATGCCTTAACTTTCGAAGGAATTCATTCTTATGATGCGCTCTGGCTATCGCCTCTTGTTGATGGCCGCTTGGCTTTTTCTTTCGCTTTGTCATCCTCAGTCGATTTAGGAATAAGTTTTTAACTTACCGGTCAGGAAACAACAAAAATCTTTCTTTAAATTTACGAAGAAAAAAATTAAAAAGTTTGATTTTGCCAACCAAATCTCCTAAAATCAAAGGACCAATCTATTCATATTTACTTAGGTTGTAATCGAAAAATATTATTGTAATAAGTTTAAGGATATAAAAATTGGGATCAATGCTTGTTTCATCATGCGTGAAACGGACACTAATCCCAATATCCTTGTCTGCACAAGCAACATCCGGCAAACCCTAGCTGCACATGCTATAAAGCTATTTACTCTTTTTTTTATGACTAACCGGTTTATTGCTCTTGGCATGGTGAACCGGAGTTATAGCGCCGAAAGCTTTCGCTATTGCGGCCTCAGCAAGTGGTTCCATTACATTATAACCTGCATCATTTGGATGAACACCGTCTTGTGAATATTCCGCCTTCAAACCTTTGCGTTGGTCAACCATTGCTGAAAAGTAATCAAGATAAATGCTTCCACTCTTCTCTGCAAAGTCCTTGATCATTTTATTCAGAGAGATGATTTTCTCCGCCGGCTCAAGACCCGGTTTCCAGGGATAATCGTAAACGGGAAGAACAGAACAAAGGATAACCTTAATATCGTTGGCTTTGGCTAACTGAGCCATTGAGATTATATTATCCTCGATCATCTCGAGTGTTGAAGGACCTGTATTCCCCGCAATATCATTTGTACCGGCCAGAATAACGACGACTCTCGGCTTAAGCTTGATCACATCTGCCCTAAAACGCAACAGCATTTGCGGGGTCGTTTGTCCACCGATCCCGCGGTTAAGGTAGAATTTACCTGTAAAAAACTGAGGGTGCAAATTCACCCACCCTTCGGTAATTGAGTTACCCATAAAGACAACACGCTTTTCATTGGGCGTGGGCAACACCTGGTTTGCATTTTCAGCCCGAAACCGTTCTAAATTTGGCCAGTCCTGAGCAAACGAAAACTGGGTGGTAAGTACTGATAATAAAAGCAATGCGACTATAATTTTTAATTTTCTCATGGTTTCGAATTAATATGTTCTTATTTCTCTGGTGAAAACAGCCGATAACATTGGTATCTGCTGCCAAATTAATATTTATTCCGGAGGGTGTCAATTTTTATTTACACAAATTAAAGGCGATAGTTAAATGTGAAAGGTTAAGCCTTTAGGAGGTCCAAAATATCAAGGTCCTTGCATATCTTACGACATAAGTTCTCCTTAATATCTGGATGCCTTGGAACCGTTGAGAGTTTACCGTTGGATAAGTTCCTGTAAAGAGAATGGCTACTACCTTCCCTGACGAAGACACAATTGTTTTTTCCAGGTACCTGATTAACTTATTCCTCTTCATCAGAAGCTAAACGACATGGTTTGGGTAATGATTTTATTCCTTTTCTCCTTCCCGCGTATTGCTCTCATCTCCTCAAAGACCATGTTTACAGCGTCAGCCAGATTCTCCTTTGCCTCCTCAAGAGTCTCCCCCTGGGAATTTATCCCGGTTATCTCCTCCACGTAGGCAATATATCCACCTTCTTCGCATGGTTCAAAAACAGCTGTCAATTCAATGTTCTTCATTTGCATTTATATTTTTTATGACACATCCCTGCTTTACAAAGTTAGCGTATTTTTCCCCTTCTGCATCTCCGTTGAATGGGGAAGTTAAAGCTGGTGCTATGGATTGATTATTTAAATAAAGGCAATCAAGTATTGAGAATAAAAAGATGTCGTATTTAATATTAAACTTTTTAGCTGATAAAAATTCTTTTCGCCACCAAAGCACCATCCCGCACTTGCGGGACTAAAAAGGCACCAAAAATATTCGTTCAAGTTATTTTAGTGTCCGCCGACTGGCAGATTGGTGCTTTGGTGCTTTGGTGGCATTTATTTTGAACCTTTAAATCTCTATTTCCTTACCTCAAACCGGTATTTCCCCGATCCCAGTTCCAATGCCGTTTCATTTTTAATTGTGTATTTTAAATCAATCAATGAAGCAGAAACAGGTTTCGAGTTTAAGGTGATCATCTCTTTTGATCCTGAAGGAAGGATGACCGTTGCAGAGGTATTCACAGGGATTTCTACATTCAATATAAATACTCCATTCTCCATCTTCCAGTCTGAACCTATAATCCCCTGAATCGAATTATAGGATCCCTTCGCCCAGGTGAGTGTACCGCCCGGACGGGGATGGATCGTAAAATGTTTGTATCCCGGCTGGGTATCATCGGGATTAATCCCCAAAATATTCCGGTACATCCACTCCCCTACCGCGCCAATGGAATAATGGCAGAATGAGTTCATCCCCGCATCCTGGAATCCACGTCCCTTCACATAGCCATCCCACCGTTCCCAGATCGTTGTGGCGCCCTGATTGATTGAATAAAGCCACGAAGGGAACCGTTCTGACTCAAGAAACATGTAGGCCAGATCGGTCCGGCCATATTTTACAAGCTCCTTCATCATCATAATGGTGGTCATAAATCCGGTCGAGATACGATTGTCGTACTCTTCGATGCATTTCAGGAGATGATTAAACGCTTGTATACGTTTGTATTCAGGCAGCAATTCGAAATTCAAAGCAAGCGCATAGGCCGACTGGGTATTCCCCTTTATCCCGCCATCTTTGTCAACGTAGGCTTCGTTAAACTTCTTCCGGATATTTTCAAATAAAAGTTGATACTCCTTTGCATCCTTTTCATTGCCTAAAACAGTGGCCATCTGAGAAAAGAGTCTCGCAGAATTGGCATAAAAGGCGGTGGCAAAAACATCCTTGGGAACTTCGCCCCTGGTTTTGGAGTACCCCTCTGCAATGATCGTATTGGCATTGAGCCAGTCGCCATAGTTGTTTCCGATATCTTTAAGCCAAAGGAAATCGGGATTTTGTTTCCGGATATTCTCAAGATAACGTTTCATCGCATCGTAATGATTCCGGAGCAACTCCTTATCGCCGTAATTCTGGTACATTCTCCACGGGACGATAACTCCTGCATCACCCCAGGCAGGGGCATTGCTGAAGCGGATATCGGGTTTATTGGCATGTGGTGCGATATCCGGGAATGTTCCCCTGATCGATTGCGCATCACGGATATCCTTGACCCATTTGGTGTAAAATGCAGCCATATCCATATTGAACATGCTATTCTGGCAAAAGACCTGGGCATCACCCATCCATCCCATACGCTCATCACGCTGCGGACAATCGGTCGGGATGCTCGTCATATTGTCGCGTTGGGTCCAGAGAATATTTTTTGTTAATTGGTTCAGCTTCGGATTTGAGCACTCAAAAGAACCAGTTACCTCGGGGTCGGATGAAAGGGCACAGGCGACGATCTCCTTCGGATCAGGGGCACTTGTTAAGCCGGAGATCTCGATATACCGGAATCCGTGATAGGTAAATGTGGGCTCAAATTCATCCTGACCTCCGGATAGGACATAGTCGTCATTTTGGATTGCTGCGGCAAGATTTTTGGTATAGAGTGAGCCATCATCATCCAACATTTCGCCATGACGTATTTTTATTTTAGTTCCCTTTATCCCCTGTACCTTAAAACGGGTCCATCCCGTAAGGCTTTGTCCAAAATCAACAATATACTTGTCGCCAAAGGGTGATATTGTAACAGGAGGCAGGAGTTTATAAACGCGAACCGGTTCATTTTTCTGTGCCTCGAGGTTTTTATCCGGTGATGCATCTAAATAGGCATTTCCCCAGGCAGCATCATTGTAATCAACAGCTTTCCAACCTTGCGGGATATTCTGTGCATCAATTTGTTCACCCAGGAAGTTATCAGCTGAAATAATAAATCCCTTTGTATTAATCTTCCAGGTGTCATCGGTGGCAACAACCTGGCTTGTTCCGTCCGCATAATTAATAACCAGCTGAGCGATAAGTCGGCGGTCGTTACCGTAGACACCCCTTCGTGGGTAATCCTTATGCCATTTCGTTGGTCCGAGCATTCCCATATACCAGCCATCGCCTAAAAGTGACGAGAGCACATTGTCGCCAACCTTCAGGCTTTGAGTCACATCATAACTCTGATATTGAACACGTTTATTAAAATCGGTCCATTCGGGAGCCAACACATGATCTCCAACTTTACTTCCGTTAAGATTTATTTCATAATACCCTAATGCTGAGGCATATAAAATAGCAGATTTCACTGCAGCTTTCACCCTAAACTTCTTACGTAACATCGGTGAAGCAGGTGGCACCGGTCGTACATTCTTCAATTCAGCCTTTGATGCCGGGTCATATTTATCGAGATTATCTTTATAGGCTTTCTGGACTAAATCGGGTTGATCGCCGATCCATTTTGCCTTCCAGTCTGTTTTATGAAGCAGTCCCATACTCCAGAAAGCAACTTCGCTCCAGGGAGTCGAATCGGATTGGTTATTCCACACTTTGACCTTCCAGTAACACTTGAGCTCACTGGTTAATGGTTTTCCCTTATAACCTAGCTGTGTGGTCGCGTCGGAATTGACTTTCCCGCTATTCCAAAGGTCCGCTTTCTCTTCCGTTAACTTTTCGGCGGAGGTGGCAACAAGGATCTGGTATGCCTGTTGCTTCTGATTAAAAACCTGGTCAGAGGCAGCCACAAGTTTCCAGCTAAGACGAGGAGCAACGATATCAATTCCTAAAGGATTGGTTAAATATTCGCATTTCAGGGCGGAGGGTTTGATCTCCCTGACTTCGCCGGAGAAAGCGTAAAGGGAGGTAAATGCCAATACGAGCGATAGAAATGTTCTAAATATTTGCATAAGATAATTTTAGTTATTTGATATTTAAGGCAATATGGTTTGTTTAATTGGATGACAATAAGCTACTAAGGTAAGAAAATAAAAATAAGGTTCCCAAAATTTAATGACGAATAATATAAGTTATTAGAATAATTTAATATCGTAAAGATTGCTTCGTTCCCGATACGCTGTCGCTATCGGGGCGGGCAGTGCCTCCTACTAATGACAGTATTTTTTTGGTTAATTAATAAAGAGATTCCTCACTGCGTTCGGAATGACAGGCTTCATTTTGGAGGAGGTGTGGGTGTCGGGGCGGCGATGCCGCTCCGACACCCACACGATTAAACACATTTAAATGTCATTCCGAATGAAGCGTAGCGAAATGAGGAATCTTCTTCTAATATCTCTTACTGTCATAAAACTTGGTGTATTTGAAAAGTATAGGGACTACCAATGACATACTTGTGAGAATCTGCCAGCCAAAGGAGATTGCTTCGTCACTCCTTCGTCGTTCCTTGCAATGACAGCGTTCATTGGT
>CANJNY010000076.1 GCA_947475715.1 Prolixibacteraceae bacterium | reverse complement strand
TATACCAGTAAGAATAACAGGCCAGTAAACTCTAAAATGCTACGGGAATTCTTAAAAAAGATATTGCCCGATTATTCTATTCCTTTATATTTTAAGCATATATCTGATTTTCCTTTAAATAGCAAAGGCAAGGTCGATCTGGAATTTCTATTTGAAGCTGCTGAATTGCCAAAAGCAGAAGCGGAATATGATGGGGAAGATAAAATGCTTAAACTTATCTGGAGTCGGGTATTAAATTTAGAATCAATTTCAGATGAAACTGATTTTTTTGAATCTGGGGGTGATTCGTTGGCTGCTCTGACTTTGACATGGGAAGTTGAAAAAGCATACAAAATAAGGTTAAGCACGAAATACATCATTAAGAATTCAATTTTTAAAGATTTTAAAGAATCACTTTTAAATGAAGGTCAAAGTGATTCTTTAATCACTTTGAAAAAAGGAACAAATTTTATTCCTATCTATTTTATTCCGCATCTTTTAGGGGATGGCTTTTTTTATAGTCATTTAGCAGAATCTCTCAGTACAAAGGAAGCAATTTATTCATTTCTGAATTGTAATTTATTCAATGCTCCTATTGAACCTGATTTGATACGAAACATGGCCAAAAGGTATTGTAATCAAATTATAGGGGCTCATAATCCTTCGGAAGTTATTTTATGCGGTTCCTCATTTGGTGGAATTCTTGCGTGGGAAATCTATTTTCAATTAAATTTGAAAAATATTAATGTTAAGCAAATCCATTTATTTGATTCTCCTGAGCCAGGGTTCTATTTAAAATATTCCAATAACTCAATAAGGTATAAGATAAAGAGGAAATTGCTGAATATCAAAAATATGGATGATTTTTATGATTTGCTCAAACTTGATTTAAGAGCGATTATTAATTCTGTCTTAAACAGAAATAAATTTAATGCAGACCCAATTAATTACTTTGAAAATGTGAGGGAATATAATACTAAAATTATAGATAAAGTTCCAGTTTTTTTATATCGATCAACTCAGCCTTATTTCCATAACTGGAAGATTGATAGCAATCTGGGCTGGTCTAAATTTGCCACTAATCTGGAAAAAGTAAATGTTGCAGGGGATCATACAGGTATGTTAAATCTTGAAAACTCAACTGTTCTGGCTCAAGAGATGAATAAAAGGCTTAACCAAAGGTCTTAACAATAGCCTATGTAAGTCTTAAATCAATCCTTTTTTCTTCACTATAAGGTTCAGAAATACTGAGTTTTTTCTTTTATTAGGTCATTTTATGACTTATTTGCTTTAGTTGTTCAGGAAATGTAAATTTGTGGGTAAGCAATATTGTAAAGGTTGCTTAATACCGGATTTATGTAGCAGCTTTTGGCTTTTAATTATTTTAGTTCTTTTTCCTAATGAATGATTAAACATGCGATATGCTCCGAACTAATCCTCAATTTCGCTTTTAGCTATTTTCTTACTTTTTCATGTAACCTGATAAGATTAATTTATACTTTTTAACTAATTGTTGACTGATATGAACAGAATCCTAACTTCGGCCATACTAGCCTTTGTTTTATTTATTTCATGCACCCCTAAACCACAAACCGAAGGAGAGATTGTTGTCGATGTTTCTCAAAAAGGGGCCGATGTTTCACCTAATATGTATGGGGTTTTCTTCGAAGAGATTAACCATGCCGGAGAGGGTGGCCTTTATGGTGAGCTTTTGCAGAACCGCGGTTTTGAAGAGAAAGAATATCCTGCCGGATATACCGTAAAAGAGGATAAACTCTACCCTGCGCCCGTGAAAAATCATCTTACCGGAGCTATTAAAAATGACGGATTTCACTGGAATCCGGATCCGGTTCCCGGATGGTCTATTATGTCGGAAGGAAAAGCGAAAGCTAATATGAAACTCACTAAGGCAAACCCGCTGGATGGGGCTGCTCCGAACTCACTTCAAATTACAATACCTCCATCTGCAACGCATACGATGCTTATCAACAGTGGATTTTGGGGCATTGGGCTTAAGCAGGGCCAACGGTATAATTTGCGCTTTTATTTACGCACTTCTGATTATAAGGGAAAACTTAAGGCAAGTCTGATTTCAGCATCGGGAAATTCATTGGGTACACGGCCTGTCACTATCAAAGATGGTAAAGGCTGGCAGGAATATACACTGGCGATAGGTCCGGATCAAAACGATCCAAAAGGGAAGCTCGCCCTTTGCTTTGATGGCAGTGGTACAGTTGGAGTAGAATATGTTTCGCTCTTCCCGGAGAAGACATTCAAAAACCGTCCAAATGGAATGAGACCTGATGTTGCTGAAATGCTTGAAGGACTTCACCCCGGATTTGTCCGCTGGCCCGGAGGTTGTGTCGTGGAGGGAATCACCCTTGGCAACCGCTTTGAATGGAAGAAAACGCTGGGCGATCCGATGTCCCGCAGTGGTGAATACAGCACCTGGGGATACCGGAGTACTTATGGCTACGGCTACTATGAGCACCTGCAATTTTGTGAAGATATTGGCGCAAAAGCGATGTTCGTCTGTAATATCGGGATCGGATGTCAGGCCCGTAGCGGGGATGCGTGCAAAGAGGGCGACGTTCAGTATTATATCAATGATGTGCTCGATGCAATCGAATATGCGCTGGGAGACCCTTCCACCACCTGGGGAGCTAAACGTGCAGCATCGGGTCATCCGGCTCCGTTCCCATTACAATTCGTTGAGATTGGAAACGAAAATAACGGTCCTGTTTACAACGCCCGTTTTGATTTGTTCTACAAAGCAATCAAATCAAAATATCCGCAACTGACACTGATTTCAAATCATGGCCTGGGTGATGAAGTGAAAAAAATTGCCAAAACAGATATGATCGATCCACACTGGTATGTGGCTCCTGATTTCTTTTTTAAGAATGCTACAATCTTTGATAAACAACCGCGTGGAGAGCACAAAATCTATGTTGGTGAATATGCCTGTAATCAGGGTGTTGGAGGTGGTAATATGCTGGCAGCACTCAGTGAAGCTGCCTTCATCACCGGGATGGAACGAAACAGCGATCTTGTAACTATGGCCTCGTACGCCCCGCTGTTCGAAAACCGGAACGATCGTACCTGGCCCGTAAACCTGATCTGGATCGATAATATGCAGGTTGTCGGCCGGACATCATATTATGTTCAAAAGATGGTTTCAGAAAACAGGCCGGCCTTTAATCTGGCAACAACAATCATTCCCCGTCCCGATCAACCAATACCACTGGTTGCAGATGGATACTTTGGCGTAGGTACCTGGCAGACGCAAACTGAATATAAGGATTTTAAGTTTACTACTTCTGACAATAAGGTAATTCAACCCGCCACAGGTGAGTGGGAAAAGCATAAAGGGGAATGGACAATTTCAGATAGCCTGATTGCCCAGCACTCAAACCTCGATATGACCCAGACTATTTGCAACAGGCAACCCTTTTCGGGAGACTATACCTTTGAGCTAAAAGCACGTAAAACAATTGGCAACGAAGGATTTCTTATCTATTTTGGAATGTCCAACGAGAATCAAACGGGCTACCTTTTCAATATTGGAGGCTGGGGAAATACCCAGAGTGCAATGGAACGAATCGAAGGTGGACAAACGGTAGGAATCGTTTCAGAACAACTCCCTTTTGCCGTTGAGACCAATAAATGGTACAACCTTAAGATCGTCAGATCCAATCAGAATGTAACCCTTTGGATTGACGGGAAAGAACTGATTCGTTATAAATCGGTTACAGCTTTGCATCAGTTCGCTGTTACCGGTTATGACCAAAAGAGCGGAGAGGTGATTATTAAGGTTGTCAATGCCGATGAAACCCCGTGGCATCCGTCAATCAAAATTAACAATGGTGGCAGTGTCTCGTCCGAAGGTGAAATTATCACGTTGTCCTCAGCCAATCTGAAAGAGGAAAATTCTTACGAAGAACCACTGAAGATCTCACCAATAAAATCAAAATACACCAAATTCTCGAAGGATTTCGATTATGAGTTTGCACCCGGCTCATTCACCGTTTTAAGGATTAAGGTTACCCGGTAATACCGTTAAATTATGTTTATTATTATTGTACCGTTAAAATGATGACTTAAGAAATTGTCGAGGCTGTATCAAATGTAAAAACTAAGCCACATTGGGGTAATTTATTAGTATAATGTTTATTATTTTAGTGATTTATGATTGGCTGAAAACATCAGATGACCAAAAATAGATAATCCAAATCGTTTAATAACCTAAAATTCTCAGAATATGATCTTAAAAATTGAAGGGCTTAACAAGCAGTACGGAAATGGCGTCCGTGCTTTAATCGATGTCTCGCTCACCATAAACAAGGGAATGTTCGGCTTGTTGGGACCCAACGGTGCCGGGAAATCGACCTTAATGAGAATATTGGCAACACTTCAGGATGCAGACAGCGGTACTGCACTGCTTGGCGATACCGATGTGCTGAATAATAAAGATGCCGTCAGGAAGGTTTTAGGCTATCTGCCTCAGGAATTTGGGGTCTATCCGCGAACCTCGGCCACCGATCTTTTGGATCATCTGGCTCTTTTAAAAGGATTTGGTAATAGTGGAGAGCGCAAGGAGATGGTGAATTATTTGCTGAATAAAGTAAATTTGTTTGATCACCGGAAAAAAGCGGTGAGCAGTTACAGTGGCGGTATGCGTCAGCGGTTTGGTATTGCACAATGTCTGATCGGTGATCCACGGCTTGTTATTGTGGATGAACCTACAGCCGGTCTGGATCCGGGCGAGCGAAACCGTTTCTATAATATTTTGAGTGAGATAGGTGAAAATATCATTATAATCCTCTCAACACATATTGTGCAGGATGTAAGGGAACTCTGCACCCAAATGGCAATTGTTGACAAAGGGCGGGTTTTATTTAGTGGAAATACCGATGATGCGTTGCAGCAAATTAAGGGTAAGGTATGGGAGCGACGCGTTGAAAAGGCTCAGCTGCAGCAATTCCAGAATGAGTACAAGATTATTTCCAGCAAACTGGTGGGTGGAAAACCATTGATTCATGCCTTCTCGGATAAAGACCTCGACAACGGTTTCACAAAAGCCGAAGAGAATCTTGAAGATGTATTTTTTGCCAACCTCAATGAACTGGTTTAACTGAAATCTCATGTGGAAATTTATCAGACACGAATGGAAGTTGTGGCTTAGTTCTCCAATGACCTGGATCTTTTTATTCATCAACACGATGCTGGTGATGGGTGCCGTATCATCCGACAATGTGACCATTGGCGGAGGGGTAGGAAGTGTGCATAAAAATGCCCCCTATGTTATCCAAACCTATTATGGCGTGATGTCGTTGGTTTGTTTATTGATGACCACGGCTTTTATGAACGCATCAGCCAACCGCGATTTTGCCCATGGAATGTACCAGTTTGTGTTTTCGTCACCGATCAAAAAGCGGGATTACTATTTCGGTAAATTCATCGGTGCCACTTCGATTGCCATATTGCCTTTACTCGGCGTTTCGCTCGGGGCCTTAATTGGTCCACTGATGCCATGGGCTCAGCCGGAAAGATTCGGAGACATCATCTGGAGCGGCCACCTTCAGGGAATCGTGAGCTTCGGAATTCCAAACACAATTATTGCAGCTGTTTTTTTATACGTACTCGCAATTATCTTCAGGAGTAATACCGTTTCATTCGTCGGAGCTATGCTTATCCTGGTTTTTTATGTGGTCTCTGCCGGCTTTACACGCGATCTTGAGAAGGAGTGGCTTGCCAATATTCTCGATCCGTTTGGCTTTCGTCCTGAAAATATTGTCGCCAAGTACATGACTGTTGATGAGAAGAACCTGCATGCAGTACCTTTGATCGGCGCCTTTCTATATAACAGATTGATATGGATGGGATTAAGCTCATTAATCCTGGTAGCCGGTTATTTTAAATTCTCATTCAGTACAAAAAATCAAAAGGCTAAAAAGGTGAAGAAAGAGGAGTTGGAATCATCTGCGGTGAATTTTCCTAAACCAAATTTCTCATCCAACTATGCCGGTAAATTTTCACTATCCGCGTTATGGTATCTGATCCGTTTTGAAACCAAGGCGGTGATTAAAAATCCGACATTTATTATCATTGTTTTGATCGGGATGATCAACCTGGTATCCTCATTAACCAGTTTCACCGGCCGGTATGGCACCGATCAGTATCCGGTTACCTATGATGTGATCTCCTCAATTCAGGGCTCATTCTATTTATTTTTGATCGCAATCATCACATTTTATTCGGGCGTTTTGGTATGGAAAGAGCGGGACTCAAAATTCAACGGGATGCAGGATGCCACTCCGATCCAAACCTCGCTGCTGTTTGTTTCAAAGCTGGTGGCCATGGTGGCTTCGATCGCCCTGATTTTGTGCTGCACCATTCTTATTGGGGTTATCGCACAAACAGCATTGGGATATCACCGCTATCAACTCGATGTCTACTTTAAAGCGCTGCTGGTTATGGATTTACTCTCATTTACATTCCTGGTAATCCTGGCATTGCTTTTCCATTATTTGATCAATAACCGGTACATTGCCTACTTTGCCTTTGTCACTTTTGTGATTCTCAATTCATTTATATGGGGTCTGCTACGGATAAATACCAATATGGTGAAATTCGGATTAACGCCTGGTGTTACCTATTCCGATATGAATGGTTATGGCCCTTTCGTCCCGTCAACATTTTGGTTTAATCTTTATTGGTTTATTTTCTCAATTCTCATCGGTTTTGTGATTTATGCCTTTTATATCAGGGGTGAAGAGATCAGCTTTTTGAAAAGGTCCGCCAATTCGAAATTTGTTTTATTGAAGAATAAAAATGCAATTTTAATAATAGCGTTTGCTTTTCTCCTTTGTTCAGGATTCGTCTATCGGAACACGAAGATTCTGAATAAATACGATTCGGAAAAAGAGCAGGAAAACAAACAGGTTGAATATGAAAAAAGCTACAAACAATATGAGCACTTAGTCCAGCCACGGTTTTACAAATACGATTATGCAATCGACCTGATGCCTTACCAACGGAGCATGAAAGCTACCGTTAATGCCTGGGCAAGGAATATCTCCAACCAATCTATCGCCGAGTTGCATTTTACAATGCCTCAAATTCCTGATTCTGTTTATATTACAATCAAGGGGAGTACCTTAAAATTAAAGGATACCAGACTCGATTACCGGATTTATACGTTAGCTGCTCCCTTACAGCCAAATGATTCGGTGCTAATCAGATTTGACGTTTCGCGGATAACCCGGGGGTTTGAAAACGAAGTTTCATTTACTCAGCTTACCCAAAACGGTACCTTCTTTAACAACTCAAATATAGTCCCTTCGTTTGGGTATGAAAAAAACTATGAAATCAGTGACAAGAACAAACGGATAAAATTAAAATTGCCGGTACGCTTTCGGATGCCAAAACTCAATGAAAATGATCTGGCTACACGGGGCAATAACTACATCAGCCATGATGCCGACTGGGTAGAGGTAAATACAACAATCAGCACCGCTTCTGATCAGATTGCCATTGCTCCGGGAACCCTTGTGAAATCGTGGGAAGCCGATGGAAAGCGCTATTTTAACTATAAACTGGATCAGAAATCACTCGATTTTTACTCTTTTATTTCTGCAAGGTATGAAGTCGCACGCAAGAAATGGAACGGTATTGATCTTGAAGTGTATTATATCAAGCCTCATGAGTACAATGTCCCCAATATGTTGAAAAGTCTGGAGAAATCGTTGGAATATTATACCCAAAATTTTGGAAAATACTATCATAAACAATGCCGCATCATAGAGTTTCCAAGGTATGCAGGTTTTGCGCAGGCCTTTCCCGGTACGATGCCATATAGCGAAGGGATCGGTTTTATCACCGATTTGCGCAAAGTAACCGGCGACGATATCGACCAGGTTTATTATGTTGTGGCCCATGAGATGGGTCATCAGTACTGGGCTCATCAGCTTTGCGGCGCAAATATGCAGGGAAGTGAAATGATGAGTGAGGGTTTTGCCCAGTATTCTGCATTGATGGTGATGGAGAAAGAGTACGGCAAGGATAAGATGAAGAAATTCCTTAAGTATGAAATGGACGGCTATTTACGGGGGCGTAGTTCTGAGTTTGAGGCGGAATGCCCTTTAATGAAATCTGAATCGCAGTCCTATATCCATTATCAAAAAGCCAGCGTGATCATGTATTACCTGAAGGAGATGATCGGCGAGGAAAAAGTTAACGCAGCCTTGCGTACAATGATTGATTCATTTGCCTATAAACAACCCCCTTATCCAACTTCACTCTCTGCCGTAAGAGCTTTTCGGACGGCGACCCCGGATAGTTTGCAATATCTGATCGACGATATGTTTGAGCATATCACCCTCTTTTCGAACCGGACCGTTGAAGCAAAATATAAAAAAGTGGGCGAAGAGTATGAAGTGACCTTTAATACAACCTCCGAAAAGTTCCGGTCCGATTCGTTGGGTAAGGAGCGCGATGTCACGCTGTCGGATTATGTTGATATTGGAATCTTTGCAGAATCGAAGAGTAAGAAAAGCCTGGGTAATCCATTGTTAATAAAACGGATGAAGCTAACCAATAAAGAAAATTCATTCACCTTCCGCGTCAAAGAAAGACCTTACCAGGCTGGAATAGATCCCTATAATTATCTGGTTGACCGGATTCCTGATGATAATTTAAAAAAGGTGTCGGAAGAGTAGAAAAGGAATAAATATTCAGTCCGATAAATAAAATGATTTACAGGTTTTTAATTCTTTTGATTTTAGCCTCTACCCCGATGTTTGGTTTCTCCCAACAACCGGAGTTAAACGACCTGTGCTTTATTAACAAACCTGTTTTTAATGATAAGGGGGAGTTGCTACCGCTGCAAATGTATACTCAAACCATTGAGCGTTCGATGAATTTTGTGGCCCATAGTGACCATTGGGTTGTCGTAGATCCAAAGACTCTTGCCGATCAGAATGGGGGGAGTTATCCCCCGTATTTCTATTACTCTTTCTTCCTGAACGACGACGGTACCCAGCGCCGGAACAGTTATGTCTCATATCCGGCATTTCACCACTCGTTATATATCAAAGCCTTTCTCCGTTATTACCGTTTCAGTGGAAAGGCTGACTATTTAGATCGGGCAACTGCCCTTGCTGACTGGAATATCAGCCATAGTACGCCGATTGAGTACCCTTACGGTGGAATGCCATATAGCACTTGTGCAGCCGGAAAGATGGGCGGATTTGTTGATGGCCAGGCAATTATGACAGATAAGGCGGCAATCATGGCACTGGCCTACCTTGAGCTTTATCAGGACACAAAAAGCGAAAAGTATTTCAATGCAGCTTCAGTCATTGCTCAAAACCTGGCAATAACACAGAAAACAGCAGGGAATTGGTCCTTTCGGGTAGATCCTCAGACCCAAAAAGTTAAAGAGGAATATACAAGCAGCGCAATCTATGGGGTAATGCTTTTTGAGGAGATGGATAAAATCACCGGGGAACCAACCTACCGAAAGAACAAGGATAAGGGATTGAAATGGATTTTCAATAATCCCGTCAGGACGCTCCTGTTTAACGGATTTTATGAGGATGTAGCGGCAGACACCACAAACCGTACTAACTGGGACTGCATCGACCTTGTTAAATATCTTCTGGCTCATAAGGGTGAAAATCCCACTTATCTTAAAACTGCACTGAACCTTAACCAATATATAGAGCACACGTTTATCGACCGCAATCATCTGTATAAACCGGCCGAAGGGATCCGCGAACAGCTTCGTTGTTTTGTGACAATGGGAATACACAGCGCTCACTGGGCAAGTATGATGGCCGATTTTTACCGGGCTACCCGGGACGAGAGCTACCGCCACCGGGCAATTCAGACGATGAACTTTGTAACCTATCTCCAGCAATCCAACGGCCGGATTTTGGTAAGCGCCGATCAATACCCTTATTACTGGTATAGCTGTGATTTGGGTGTCGACCTCTATTTGCTTGATTTTTTGGAAAAATTTCCGGAACTTAGAGCCCAAACTACGAAGAACTAATATGATAAACCTCAAAAACGGAATTCTTCTTTTCCTCTCTCTGACCCTTGTGTTGTGTCTGGCCATGATTGACTCGTTAAAGAATCATCCTGACGATGGCTCAGCATATAACTTTAATGTGAAAAAATTCGGGGCAAAGGGCGATAACCGGACTGATGATACCCAATCGATCCAATCAGCTATAAATTCGGCAGCCGAAAAAGGGGGAGGAGTGGTTTATTTCCCTGCAGGGGTTTACAAGATTTCAGGACCCATAATCGATTCTGTAGGCCATCAGCGGTGTGGGGCACAATTGTATGTTCCGTTCAGCGACATAAAACATCCGATTACAGTAACCTTCAAAGGGGAATCTGCTCCCGAATTTGAATTGCAGGGGCTTATCAGGACTATCCCATCCATGAATGGCTCGATATTATTGTCAACGCTCATCACCAATGACTCCACCTCGTTTGTCGTTGGAATGGTACGTGGCACAGGAAGTGGGTGGTCGCAATGGAATTATTCGACACCCTATTTTTATAATCTTGGAATCCGGACCAGTACGACCAATGTCGGTGATACAACCCAGGTAAACAATGCTTTAGGGGGAATTAACCTGAAGTATGCATCCAAGTGTTATCTCGATAATATACTGATCACCACGCAAAGCCCGTTAGGTTCAATTCCCGATCCTACCCATACGGGAAGTACTGCGCTTGTAACCCCCAAGGTGGATAATCATGCTCAGATTGAGATCGGTCTGATCCGGATCGGAGGGTACGACTACGGCATTAAGTTTAGTGAACATTTTGTAGCTCAGGATGTTCAGATTGTCTGTTGTAATATTGGTGTGCTCTCGGAGTTTAGTCATCACAGCAGCTCAATCCAGACCCTTGAGATCGAATGTTGCCGCTATCCGATTGTCTTTAATCCCGGTCATAATTTGATGATTGCCAATTATAATACCGAGCATTTAATGGATAATGTCTGGTACCGGTTTGTTCAGGATATCACCTTCGCGGGTAAATCCTATTTTGCGGCAAAGGTAGTGATCGGCCTGTGTAATCCGGTGGTTTCAAATGTGGGATACGATTTCACCCATTTTAAAACCAATGATCCGGCAAGGGTGGTGTTGCTGGAGAACTCGAAAATTAATTGAACTATTTTAGGCTCACTTAAATCGATCTTACTTTCCCATCGATAATATTCGAAAAGATATTTTTTCGCTTAAAATTAACTTTAGATCAATTTCATTCATGTGATTTAAATCCATCAGTCATGATTTCTATTTCGTATATTTGTTTGATAAACTGGTTAGTTGCGATTTAAGTATTTGAATATGGCATTTGGAAATAATTAATTTAGTTATGAAAACTGAAGAGATCAAACAGCTTTATACAATTTGAATTGACAACCTCAGAAATAGAAGGAGTAGAATGTTGGGGTGCAAGAGAGCTGCAAAAATTATTGGGGTATAGTAAATGGGAAAATTTTGAAAAGGTTATTCAAAAAGCTAAGGAATCGTGCAAGAATGCAGGAGAAGATATTTTCAATCATTTTCCTGACCTCAGCAAAACGATACCCATACCAAAGGGTGCTGAAAGGGAAATAAAAGAAATTCTACTTACCAGATATGCATGTTATTTAATCGCCCAAAATGGAGATAGTCGTAAGGGAGAAATAGCTTTTGCTCAGAACTATTTTGCAGTTCAAACTCGTAAAGCTGAGGTAGTAGGGAAACGACTTGAGAATAATTTGGCTGTTAGAAAAATGCGTATAGGACGAATGATTATTCCTAAGAATTTACCTCCTGCAGAGGATGTTATGAAAGTCAAAAGAAAATTGGATAATGATAATAAAAAAATCCTGAAGGAACTGACCTTCAGAAAACATAAAAATTAGGCATTAGAAGACATGATTAATTCTCAATTCTTTTTTATTTTAATATTTCTGTGGACAATAGGGTCGGCCTCGAATGTTCTTAGTCAAAATATATTAAGTAAAGGCGATCAGATAATCGCTGTAATCTGGCCAAACACCCAGCCCAAGGGGACCATTGAGGTTGTAAATGGACAACTCCAGAAACTTAAAATAACCAAAGGGAAGGGACGTGTCAAAGGGAATTCATTTGAATTTAAAAACATTGGTGATGCCCGCCTGGAAGTCACCCTTACAAATGTTCAGAATAGCCCCGGTTCCAATGCAACCCGTGTAACCGTCAGAACTAATCAAAATCCATTTACATTTTTTCTCAGAGACGTAACTAAAGCTTATCCGTTATATATTTCACAATATCATGTTGTTATAACATCCGGTGAAGATCTCCGTTCGTTTGGTGAGGTAGAAACAGTTCTGAAAGGTCGAAATTTAAAAACCAAATTGCAACTTATTGCAGATGAACCCGAGGAGAGTTTTGAGTCTGCAGCGGCTTATACGCGTAATCAACCTTGCCCAACGTGGCTGGGATTAAGCCGCGATATGCGCATCTTCCAGTTAAGTGATAACCGCACGAATCCGGCAAGTGAGATGAACCTCATCACACCGCGAAATTCATCATCCCCGGTCAAGTTGCCCGAGCTTGAAAACCGCCCTGCTGAATACGCATATCTGGTTGGTCGCGGGCAGGGTGTGGAGGTAAGCACAACCCGACGATTGGAGGATGGCGTGCTTCCCATTCTTCATACTACCCTCACGGATGAGGATATTGAATATTACTCCACCACCTTTGTTTCACTTGAAAAATCACCTCTGACAGCCGGGACTAATTCCGGAACCAATTATCTGGTAGCCGACCGGTTCAGCGGTGGCCACATGCTTACCAAAGAGCAGGAAGAGCTTGTGAAACCAGGACTTGAGGCCGAAATAAATAAGCAGCAATCCACTGTCCTGTATTACCGGAGTGAAGCAACGAATAAATCACAAGTTCCAAGGTATGCCTGGTTTAAAACCGTCCGACCCGGAGCAGGCTGGTGGATGAAGACTCCTTATACCTTTGACAAAACGACCGGATTCTCGACCTTTGCTTCAGGTAATATCTTTGGGATATCGAAATTAAATGGGTCTCCGATGCCCGATGAGGAGGTTGCCATTTTAATTCAGCCCGGAGAGAAAGCAATATTTGAATTTTATCTGCCTCACACACCTGTTTCCAACGAACGGGCAATTGCACTTTCGGGGCAGTCATTTGATGCGGGCTTCAAGGAGTGTAAGCAATTCTGGAAAGAGAAGTTAGCTCAGGGTGCGCAGATCACCGTCCCCGAACCTCGCATTAACGAGATGATCCAGGCTGGATTATTGCATCTTGACATGGTGACTTATGGAAATGAGCCTGACGGCACCCTGGCCCCTGATATCGGGGTTTATTCACCCATCGGAACCGAGAGCTCACCGATAATTCAGTTTTACAATTCGATGGGTTTTACCGATATTGCCCGCAGATCGTTAACCTTCTTTCTCGATAAGCAGCACGATGACGGCATGATCCAGAACTTCGGCGGATATATGGTCGAAACCGGTGCCGCCCTTTGGAGCATGGGGGAATACTTCCGATATACCAAAGATAAACAATGGGTTAAAGCCATTGAACCGAAATTGTTAAAGGCTTGCAACTTTTTGATTAAATGGAGGGAAGATAATAAAAAAGAGGAGCTCAAAGGGAAAGGGTATGGGATGATCGCCGGCAAGGTCGCCGATCCTGAGGATCCGTTTCACCAATATATGCTCAATGGTTACGCCTATTTGGGGATCAGCCGCGTGGCTGAGATGTTGAAAGAGGTTGATTCAGTTCAATCGAAACGGTTATCTCTGGAAGCGGACCAATGGAAGCAGGATATCCGGAGCTCGCTGATGAACAGTATCTCAAACTCACCGGTTGTGCCACTTGGTGACGGAAGCTGGTCTCCAACGGTGCCTCCATGGACCGAGGCCGCAGGTCCCAGGGCACTGCATCTTATCCCCGAAACCTTTGTCTCACATGGAACAATTACCGCACCCGATGTACTGTTGGGCCCTTTGTATCTTGTTTTTTGTGAAGTTCTTAAACCTGAGGATCCATTGTCCGGAATGATGCTCGATTATCACAGCGAACTTTTTTATCAGCATAATGCAGCGTTCAGTCAGCCCTATTACAGCCGGCACAACTGGGTTCAGCTTAAACTGGGTTTAATAAAGCCCTTTCTGAAGACCTATTACAATACCTTCTCTGCACTTGCTGATCGCGAAACCTATACCTTCTGGGAGCATCTCTTCCAGGTGAGTGCCCATAAAACGCATGAAGAGGGGTGGTTCCTTATGGAGACGCGGTGGATGTTATATCTTGAGCAGGGAGAGAGGCTGAAATTATTATCCGGTATCCCACGCAAATGGCTGGAGGATGGCAAGCAGATAAAACTAACCAACGTGGTGAGTTATTTCGGACCGCTATCACTGAAAGTCACCTCGAATGTAAAAACCGGAGATATAGAAGCTTCAATCACCTGCAATTCTGTGTCAAAGCCTCGCGAAATAGTTATTCGCCTTCCACATCCCGAGGGGAAAAAAGCGGTTAATGTTATCGGCGGAATTTATGATTCGGCAAATGAAACTGTTATGATTCAAAACTTCACTGGCAGGGCAGATTTAAAGGTGGAGTTTTAAAAATGGGAAAGTTATCTCTTCTAATCTTATCTCTTTTTACCTCCTGGATTGCAGGGAGTGCCCAGCCCCGGAAGGGGGACAACTCGGCAGATATTCATTTTACCGTTCCTGTAAAAATTCATCATAGGGGAGGCACTTCGCAAAAACGGACTAACCGTGATACCGGAAAGTTTTATTACGATCAGACAATTCTTAAACTTCCTCAGTCCTACACAAAATCCGGAAAACCTACCCGGCTTATTTATTGTGCCCATGGAGCCGGCGGTGGTGTTACTTCAGACAAATGGTTCCTGAATAATTATGCATTGATAGATACCCTTTTGGCCAACGGATATGCGATATTTGATGTAAATGGGGGTGAATCGGTCGAAAATATGGGGGGACCGATGGTTGTTAAGTCGGCTTTTAATGCATATTTATACATACGGAAACATTACAATATTGAGAAGAAGATCTTTGTTGTCGGTCTCTCGATGGGGGGACTCTCATCCACAAATTTCATTTATCACTATCCGGAAATAGTACTGGCTCAGGGTTTGTTCAGTCCCGTTCTCGATTTATACAATCAGGCATGGTTGCACCCGTGGTTACCAACTACGAGGCAAGCCATTGCAAATGTCTTTAAGTTTAAGGACCTCAGCGGTAAAACATGGGAAAACGATAAGGCTGCAGGGTGGAATCCAATACTTAAAAATATTACCATCAGCGGTAAGGACACCCTAAAATCTTATCCTGTCCCGGTAAAGATCTGGCATGGCGTAGGTGATGCGATTGTTCATGAGAATTTTTCCGGGAATTTTCAAAAGTATATCCTAAATGCCCGGGGCTCCTGCGAACTTCATGAACTCGATTCAAATAATCACGGTCTTAGTTGCGGTAATCCAACGATTAATCATGAGTTGATGCTGTTTCTCAGAAGAATGGAATGATGTTTTTTTTTATGTAAGTTTGTTTTGTGAAGTTAGAAGCGGATAAAATAGAGGTACTTAAGACTTACTTTGAGACTATCCCTGTTTTGAAGGCTTATCTGTTTGGTTCATACGCCCGTAATGAAGCCGATGATCAAAGTGATATTGATATTCTTGTCGACCTGGATTATTGTCAAAGAATTGGGTTGCAATTCATCCGGATGAAAATCGATCTGGAAAACCTCCTGAAGGTCCGCGTAGACCTTGTCTCCTCGAATGGATTATCGCAGTATATTAAACCTATGGTTGACGTTGAAAAACAATTAATATATGCGCGGTAAATTGGGAGACAAAATCAGGCTTCAACATATCCTTGATGCTATACTTGAAATAGAATTGTATCTGGTTGATATAGAATTTTCTGGATCTAAAGGTGAAGATTAGAACGATTTTAGAGGCACTTTAAATCCTCCAGACTACACGGTCTTTTTGTTTTTATCCCCTTGCTTCTTTCTATACTTCAAATACGGGATGATATCCTCATTTTTCCTTCCGTTTGTTCCGTCATATTCGATCGTTACCACCGGCACTCCGGTTATCTCCTCGATTCTGGAGGTCATCGCTTCGGTAACCAGCGACGGGCAGCAATAGGAGGGGTTGGTCTGAATAAATAAGTCCAGGTCGGGATGGTTTTGAATCAGTGCATGTATTTTAAGGATGTTCTCCAATGATTCGCCCCTTTGCAGAATATTTAATCCAAACCTGTTCAGCCAGATATCGGTTTCGCCGGAGGAGCAGGCTGTTATCTCACCGTTATAGCCGGAGAAATATTTTCTGTATTTATCCTCTACCAGCGGTATCAGCGATTTGAGAAATTTAAGCTTAACATATTCCGAATATTGGCCGGTTTTGTAAAATCGGTCCGTTGAAGTATTAACAACTATTTTAAGAAATTCACTATATGGCGTGGTGATCACTTCACCACCGTTTAATTCCACCTCCTTTATCAAATCCTGATTCATAAGGTCGTTATCGCGTACATAGATGTCACCAAAAATGGCCACTTTGGGTCTGTCGCTCTTGCGGGTTTCAATCAAATCAAAATCACGAATAATTTTTTCAAGAACCAGATCTTTGGGATCACCATACCGGAAAGCTTTGGCCAGGGAGATTAAAGACTTTTGAATTATTTCATTTGTAATACCTTTCTGCTTTTCATAGGGTCTTATACGGCAGCCGATCTTGCGGATATAACCACCAAACATATAGCACAGATAAGCATTGATGGCAGTGGGTAACGAAAGGTCATAAAATATCAGGTCGCCAAGATAAACTGAAACCTGCTCCATCCCTTTCCCATAGTTATTCAGTAACTTTTTCATAAACCACGGAAACATACTGAGATTGCATGAAAGATCGGATTTCATTATCCAGAGAACGGTATTTGCAGGATCAAGACCATTGGCTTCAATGTAATCAATAGCATTCTGCACAATAATATTTAATGGGAGACATTGTCCGGTGTTAAAGCTCAGACTTCTACGTATCGATTCATTTGTATTGTCAGTAAGGCGTGCATCAATTCCGCTGTTTTGCAATACGGCCTCCAGTAACGGCCCAATATTGGGATCCCAGGACGGCAGAAGTAGTATTTTTCCTTTGAGGTACTTAGACCCGCTAATTATGGATGGATGAAAATGGTTCTCCCCTGCCTCCGTTTGCTGAATGATGGTGCTGAATAGTTTAAAGTCAATGGAATGGCCTCTAAGTACCCGGTATGACTCGTCAACCAGGGTTTTGATATGAGTCTGCCAATCCTGTCGTCCAATGATTTTCAGCTTACCCGCTGCTGATTTTTCTTCGGAATTATTACCGGAATCTCCGTTTAAGAGTTCTGAATTTTGACGTTCATGATGATTCCGGAATGCCCTGATAGCAGATTCAATGCGTGTTTCGTAGCCTACTGCTGAGTCGTGCTCATCGAGCTGCAGGATCAGATATGGCTTTTGCCTGGAATCGAGAATCTCCTTAAAATATTCGATTACAAAGGCATCGGGTGTGCATTTAAAGGAGGTAATCAGCACCGGATAACAATGATCTGTGTTGGCAATCACATCTGCTGCTTGGAGAATTTTAGAGGCGAATTTCCACTGAATAGCTTTAATCAGTTCATCTGATTTTAAGGCAACTGGCTGATTAGATGGCAACATATCCATGAAAAAAGTTTTGATCCCAAGCTTTTCAATTATATCGGGAATTGAATTGTTCATCGATGGAGAAAGAACCGTATATGGGCGACCCAACAACATGATATGGATGTCGTTGGCACCTTTTATCTCCTGCGGATAAAGTGATCTCCATTTCTTCCGGACCAGACGAGCCTCCTCTTTCGCTTTTTCATAAGCCAGACTAACATTAATGAATCCAATATCATCCAAACCAATTGATTTCAACATCTTGTAAAGTTCAAAGCGGACAGAAAGCTCTCCAAAAGAATAATTCAAATAGGGTGTAAGCAATTTTTTATTCGCGCCGGAGTTTTTTTGAACCGATATGATTGATGTAATATACTGCGAGTAATAACAGTATTGCTTGCTTGTTTTGGTTTCGCGCGACTCCTGCAGGTAGGTCGGCATAAAAATATAATCAACCTTGTTACTGAGATAATCTACATGACCATGCATGGCTGCAATAGGTGCACAAAACTCAGCCCCGGTAAGATTCTTGCCATCTTTTATCGCATTTAAATACTTTTCGCTGGTCATGGTTCGAATAGCAAGGAAGTCGAAAAATTTCTGCCAGAAGAGGAGTTCCTCAAAGAGGTACAGACCTGAAGGAATTCCAATGGTAAGGGTTGTTTTCCTGGCTTCAGCCTTAAAGCTGAAAAGTTCATCTCTTTTTTTGATCAGTTGAAAATGACTGCTCTTATTCTTTACATATTTTTTTACCCCATAATCCCTGCCGCATAAAAAACCATAAGCTTCAACTTGAGTATCAATTTCTGCAATTTTTAGTTTACAATGATTGGTGCATAATTCACAAACTTCGGACCTGACTGGTATCGATTTGGTATACAATGCCAGGCCTCTGAAAATTGCAGACTTGCCTTTACGATCCGATAATTCTAAGGCAACACCCAGAGCACCGGTCAGATGGCAATACTTTGAAACCATGATTGGCTTGTTCAGTTTTTGCTCAAAAGCAGCCACAAGCGCCCTGTTTTTTGCAGTTGCTCCCTGGAAAAATATTGTTTTTCCGATATACCCGGGAACCGCAACCTTGGTAAAATAGTTTTCGCGGGTTGAATGCAAAACAGTCGCCAGAATTTCATCTGCAGAATAGCCTGCCATCAGGTAATGATTAAGATCACGCTCCATAAATACTGTACAGCGGTCGCTGGCCATTGGAGCAGATACGTTTTCGACGCGGGCCGAATAGTCATTTAACGAACACCCCAGTCTTTTTGCCTGCTCTTCAATAAAACTTCCCGTGCCGGCTGCGCAAACATTATTCATCACCGAGAAGGTAACCATCCCATTGCGCATGATGGTGAATTTGGAGTCCTGCCCCCCAATCTCAATGATGGTATCTGTCCCGGGATTTAATTCGTAGGCGGCTCTGGCATGTGCAGTTATTTCATCATGGATAATATCAGCTCCAATAATCTTTCCGATAAATTTTCTTCCTGAGCCGGTTGTCCCTGCACCCGCAATGCGAAGATTGACATCTCTTTTTTTAGCGTATTCGTCGATTGCTTCAAATATCAGCTGCACCGCCTGTAACGGCTGCCCCGAAGTATAGGTATAAAAGCCGGCAATAACCTCCTTGTTCTGATCAATGATAACGGCTTTGGTACTGGTCGATCCAATATCAATACCGAGGGAAACCTCCAACCTGCGCTTGCGCTCCAACGGGAGATAGGCATCCACTTCAACACCTTTCATAAACGGAAAACGGGTCGACTGGAACACATATTTCTCATGTGATTCAAAATCGGGATATTCAGAAAGTACCAACCGCAGGGGTGGATAGTAATATTTCTTCTCACTCTTCTCAGAAATTACAAGATCCTCAACCGTGTTAAGTTCACAGCCAGGCTCATTGCCGCTTTCCCTGCAATTGATTGCTGCTCCTATGGCACCGTAAACATTGGCATATTGATCAACAGTGACCGGTTGCTCGATCAGTTTTTCGATATGACCAATAACGGCTTTGTTAAGGGCAACACCTCCGGTGGCAACAACATTTGAAAAGGTGTTATTCTGAAAAACAGTATCCACGATATTTTTCGCCAGACCGTATGATAATCCGTCACAAATTTCACCTAGTGAGTAACCCTCCTGCTGGGCATGAATCAGGTCTGTTTTGGCAAATACAGCACACCTTGAAGCTATTTTAGGAAAAATACCTTCGTTTTCCCAGGCAATCCTGCTAAAATCCTGAATGCCAGGCAGATTCAGCCGTTCGGCCTGCTGGTCCAGAAAATTCCCGGTTCCCGCTGCACAGGAAGTATTCGATTTAAAGTTCAGATATTGCCCCGTTTTACTGAAAGTGGCCAGTCCAAATTTCTCTGCACCGATGATCAATAGCGCCTCCATCTCTGGGTGGAAATATTTAGCCGTGGTGATATAGGCAATCTTTGAATCGACTGCTGTTCCCTGACTAATAATTGCTGGACAGGAAGAGGTGTAACCGATTGCTTTAAGTCTGCCTAATTCAATTTCTGCAAGAGAATCCATTAGCGTTTGGGTAATCTGACCCTTATGAAAAGCGTAGGAGGAGTGAACAATCCGGTTTTGTTCATCAATAACGGCAATTCCTATGGCTACCGAACCAATATCAATCCCCAGAAAGTTACTTTTCATTATTGTGTGCTCCTCTCTATTGGAAAAGGTTTAACGATTATGAATGGCAATCCGGTGTTGTATCTGAAAGGAAAATACTCTCTTTCAATTGATGGCAATAAATCGAATTATGATTAAATATACGTTTATTTTAGCACTAATAGGATACCTGACGGAACTTTTTATCGCGGTATTAAAAATAGAACTGTAACTATCTGCCTTAATCTCAAAAATAAGTTGAAAAAATATTCCTTATCTTTGAGATGAGAAAAACTAAAAATATTCTCAATCAAAATTAGAGTTCGAAGTTAGGATTTGTGGTCTGATACATCTCTTGAAAGGCAAATTAGAATGAGTTACAAAGGAAAAGTTGTGATAGTAACGGGAGCAGGACGGGGTTTGGGAAGCTCGATTGCTGAAACTTATGCCTCCAAGGGTGCAAAGGTGGTGCTTGCAGAAAAAATTCCCTCTCTGGGATTGGAAACAGAGAAGTCCATTATTTTGGCAGGTGGGGATGCAACCTTTGTGCAGACCGACATGAGTCATCCGGAAGAGATCGAGAAATTAATTCAGAAAGCCATTGAACTCTATGGCACCATCGATATCCTGATCAATAATGCCGGTATTTCGAAATGGAAGTCACCCTATGAGATTACCGTTGAGGAGTGGGATGAGATCATCAATACCAACCTGCGCAGTGTTTTTCTCTGTTCAAGGGAGGCGGCAAAAATCATGCGGCTTCATGGTGGCGGATCGATCGTTAATATTGCCTCTACCAGAGCTTATATGTCTGAGCCCGATTCCGAGGCTTATGCCGCTTCAAAGGGTGGAATAGTCTCTTTGACCCACGCCCTGGCCACCTCATTTTCGCCCGATCACATCCAGGTGAATTGCATCAGTCCGGGTTGGATCGAGACGGGCGATTATAGTCAGCTCAATGACGCTGATCACAATCAGCATCTCTCCGGCCGGGTCGGAAAACCGGAGGATATCGTGAGCGCCTGCCTCTACCTCACAGGGGAAGGGAATGATTTTATAAACGGAACCAATATCACCGTTGACGGGGGGATGACCCGGAAGATGATCTATCTGTAAATCCTCAGTTTAACTCTGTGTAACTAATTGTATCACAGGATTACCCAGATTAGGCCCGGAGTCACAAACAGAAATAAAGCAGTCTTTTCAGCCTTTTTAGACACCCTCTTTTTAGGTAAGAATCCGCTTCTAAATCCGGAAGAAAAAAATTGTCTTATCCGTTTTTCCAATAGGCTTACCAGATCACAATTCGAAGTGAATCAGCCGCAGAATTTTTGCTTCCAAAAGCATCGCCAAATTCCTTCAATAAAGGGAGTGCGCCATTGATTCTCCAATGAGCAGGTGAATGTGGATCGGTTTGAACCTGACTGATCAGACTCTCCCTGGTCATATTATCGCGCCACACCTGTGCCCATCCAAGGAAGAAACGTTGTTCAGGGGAAAATCCGTCGATCGGGTCAGGTCTCTTTTTACCTTCCATCGATTTTTCGAGGGCATAGTAACCAAGCGTTAATCCACCAAGATCGGCTATATTTTCGCCAAGTGTAAGTTTTCCATCTATTTTAAATCCTTTGGATACTTCAATTGAGCTAAAGTATTTTTCCAGTTTTGTACCAAGGGCTGCAAAATTTTTGGCATCCTCAGGGCTCCACCAGTTGTGCAGATTTCCTGTTCCGTCATATTGAGCTCCCTGATCGTCGAAACCGTGAGTGATCTCATGACCTATGACCGCAATGATCCCGCCATAATTAATCGCATCATCGGCCTCTGGATTGAAGAAAGGAGGTTGAAGAATGGCTGCCGGGAAAACGATCTCATTGCTGGTCGGGTTATTGTAAGCATTGATGGTTTGAGGTGACATTCCCCACTCTTTTTTGTCAACAGGTTTTCCGGCTTTTGAAATCATGTCGTTGTGATCCCACATGGTGATATTCATACTGTTTTGGATCAGCTTATCAGGTTGAATATCGATGGTTGAATAATCTTTCCAGGTGTCGGGATATCCGATTTTCCAGGTAAAAGCAGCCAGCTTCTCTTTGGCTTTTATTTTGGTTGGAGCACTCATCCAGGATAGATTATCAATCCTGTCGCGATAGACTGAGCGCACATTCTCAATCATCTGGGTAACTTTTTGTTTTGATGATTCCGGGAAATATTTTGCTGCAAATATTTTGCCCAAAGGCATACCCAGCCTGTTATTTACACTTATAATCGCACGTTCCTCACGTGGACGTTGTTCTTTTACCCCATACATGACTGTACTGAAAAAATGGAATGTTTCCCTGCTGAACTGTGTTGGTAGTAAATTGGAGAAATTGATAAGCAGATGCCAGCGATAATAAGTTTTCATAACATCCAATGGGGTTTCGCTAACCAGTTGACTGAGATTTTTCAGGTAATTTTTATCCTGAACAATCACTGTATCGGCTTTTAAACCAAAGTTTTGATAAAATGTGATCCAGTTGATAGCTGGAGCAAGTTTTGACAGCTCTGAAAATGGGATCTTGTTGTAAATTTTAACCGGATCGCGCATTTCAAAATTCTTAAGCTGGACAAGTGCAATCCTGGTTTCAAAATCAAGGATTGTTTTTCCGGGTTCGGTAATGCTCCAACCGGCCATAGAAAACATCTTATCCACATGTTTTATAAATTCAGCCCTAACCTTAATCATTGATGAATCCTTATTCTCGTAATAATTCCGGTCCCCGAGCGATAATCCTCCCTGTCCCATGAAAACTGCATTCATCGTACTGTTTCTGTCATCAGCACCAACGCCGACCTCACACGGAACCGATATGCCAAGTTTTGCCAGTTCGCCGGAAGTTGCAATTAGTTCATCAAGGCTCTTAGTCGCAACAATCTTTTCCGAAAGGGGTTCAATTGGAGAAATGCCCAGTTTTGAAATGGTAACCGTATCAAGATAAGATCTGTAATATCCGGTTATTAACTGAGCTTCACTTCCTTTTTTGGGATCTGCAACAGTTAACAGCTCGTTGACAATTCCCTTGATTTTTACCTCCCTGGTCTCTTTGTCCAATATATTAAATGATCCCCACGAATTTTCAGTTGAGGGTATCGGATTATTTTTCTTCCAATTGCCATTGGCATAGGCATCGAAATCCTCCCATGGTTTTACGGATGTATCCATCGTGGCGACATCAAAGGGAAGTGCCTTTTTATCAGCATCTTTTGATTTGGTCTGATTATTACAGGAACTTGAAATGAGTAATGTCGCGAACAGGAGTGCAATTGACAAGAGAAACGTATTTTTCATGAACTTAAGTTTTATCAGTGATTATGGATCTGTATTTTTTAATTCATTGGAATTGATATAATTGCTGGCTGTTTAATCTGACTTTCACATGATTTTCAGGCTTAAACTAACCACGATGACAAAGATAATTAAGGGCGCGGAATATCTATACTATTAGAATTAAATTACGTGGACTATTTATTTGTAAACCAAATGATGGTTTCAAGAATAGGTTCAAATGAATGATGATATCTAAATTGCGCCTGTATATGATAATTATACCAGAATTGCACCTGTATTTGTTTGATTACGCCTATTTTTAATTTAGCTTGCGCTCATAATTTATAAATACAGATGAAAAGCACTCATTTTTCACACGATGCACTTGTATTTCGCGGCCGGAACATGCCGGAAGTTGGCTTTATTGTAGGTTATGCCGCGATAATCCTGACTGTGCAGAAGATGATACCATACAAAATATAATACCCAATGAAGTATATTATATCACTAAATGCGAT
>CANJNY010000075.1 GCA_947475715.1 Prolixibacteraceae bacterium | reverse complement strand
TGAATTTAACGTAATTATTGAGAATTACGTTTCGGGTATTATTCGGCTGCTTTCTTCTGAAAAACATCTGTTTATAGGTATTGGCAGGAACTCCTAATTCCCTGCAAGTTACGAAAAAAACTGTTGGGTTGACAACAGTTTTTGAATTTATTTATCAGTATAATTTTTTAGACATAACACTGGATTTAACTATGGTTGTTCTTTTCTCAATGTTCAAGAAATACGAATATAATTTCGACTTAAGTCATAAGAAAAAAAGATGTTTTACTTAGTTTTAAATCTTAAGTTAAAAAAAACTTTTCGCCACCAAAACACCAAGGCACCAAAATGGCACCAAATTCATACTGACGCATTACCTAAATTAAAGGCTCAGGAACTCTTTTTCGAAGTCGTGCCAGATGGATTTGTTTAAAGGCTCCAACGTATGATCACAGAGTTCACCTCCGTCCTGTAAAATAACCATTGACGGTTCATTGGAATTATTTCTCAGTGAAACAGCGAGGAAATCTTTGACCCGTTCAAGTTCTTTTGCGGACCATTGCGTAGCTTGCTCTGCAAAAAAACAGGCCTGTACATCGGCTGACCAATTTGAAGGTTTAATTCTGTAAATCCATCCAGTGCCGTAGGGGTCGTTATTCATTAAAGCCGGATTCTGTGAAAGGGTGGTGTTTACACCCATTATCGTTCCTGTGACCGGTGAATTTATTCTCAGAAGTTTACCGTCCTGAATTAGTTCTATAAATCGGTCGCCTTTACGGATCATCTCCCCGTCGTTTTTTGAGAAAAGGCATTTTACCTCTCCTGTTAAGTGGAGAAGCAGATCGTCTAATCCAACTTTGGCAACTCCCGACTTTTCCATGTACATCCAGGTGTGATTTTTACCGTAAAACAGCCCCTGGGGAATTTTGAGCACATTGAAAGAGAGGTTGCTTAAAACTTTACGTAGTTTTGTTGTTAGTACTGATTCTTTACCTAGAATCATCCAGAAAGGGATCAGGAGTAACAGGAAAGATATTACAACCAGGTATTCAATTCCTTTCGTGGCAAAAATGTCTGTATAACTAAATCCGTCCATTTTGTTTGTTTTTATGCAACCTCTATTTCAGAGATCACCGGTTAATTTATTCGTTTTTATTTACCCATGAAGGGGAGTCCCTGAGGACCGGCATGCGGGTGATTACCCATCGGAATATCCATATTTCGGTAAATATTACTGCAAGTGTAACAATGAATTCCATCCAGGAGGGGACGTAACGTATTGCCATCTCCCATTTGAATCCGATAACCGCGACATTGAGTCTGTTCAGAATTACCCCGATCATGGTCATCACTGCGGCCACTCGTGTAAGCGTTATGTTGAAGGTTCTGTAGCTGATTATAAACAGGATCATTGGAATTAATACAAATCCAATCATTTCGAGCAGGTACCAGTAGCCCATCCCTGTGGTGAGCAATCCCCAGTGTTGTTCGTGGATAAAAACCAGCAGCTGAAGGAAAAAGTATGCAAACATGGCTCCTGCACAGATCTTGGATAATTTGTGAATAATTCCATTCTGGGCATGATGGTTTTTTTCGCTGATCTGGTCTGAAAATACCTTGTGACTTATTGACCCTTCGAAGATTACCATGGAGAGTCCTGCAAAAGTGCTGGAAACGAAGAACATAATCGGGATAAATTCGGAGTACCAGAGCGGGTGGATTTTGCCCTTTGCCATCAGGAAAAGGGCTCCTAATCCGGATTGATGCAATGTTGAGAGGGTAATTCCGAAGATCACAGCAGCCAGGGTCATGCCCGAAAGAATTTTACGTGCCCGTTTCGCTCCCAGCCACTCTGCAATAGCGGGTGAGAACTCGATTAATTCGGCTACCATGTAGAGTAAAAAGTGCCACGCAACCAGGAAGAGGACAGAACTGGTTCCAAAGCTATTGCCGATTACCGGATTAATCACATGCCACGGTCTTCCCAGATCCAGAAGAAGTGCACCGGCATAAAACACATAGGCAAGAAAGCCATTCAATACGGTGACCCTGACGATGGAGTGATAATTCTTCAGATTCAAAATATAGACCATAAAGGTGATTACGTAGGCGCCTCCTGCAAATGCAACACCCGTTACCACATCAAACCCGATCCACAGACCCCAGGGAGTATCCTGTGTCAGGTTTGTGATTGATCCAATACCTTTTATGAAACGGATAATAATTAGTCCCAAACCTAAAAGAATGATAGGTATAGAGATTATATTGAATGGGGTAAGAAACTTCCCTCTTGGTTTCATCTCGCTGAGCAGAAATCTCCAGGTGGATTGATCGTTGGGTAAGTTCAGAGTTTGTGTGTTATTTTTCATCTTCTTCCTCCTGATTTAGGTGATTGTTTTTTGTAGCCTGATGAATACCCAATAATAGTGTTGGAACCAATACAAACACCGATGGAACACTGTAAAGGAATCCTTTCGTTAGTTCGGGGTAGGATGATTGCTGAAGCGATGTGTTCATTCCCAATTGTTCAAATGGAACAGGGGAGAGGTATAACCATCCGGTGCCACCGGCTTCATGTTCGCCATAGATATGATCAACATACAACTCAGGTTTTTCGTAAATTCTTCTGCGGGCCTCTTTGATCAGATCTCTTCGTTTTCCATATTTTAATGCATCATTAGGGCAATTAAAGACGCAGGCCGGGCTCTTTTCTGTTTTCATTCGTTCGGCGCACATATCGCATTTTTGAATTTTGGGATTGGCGCTGTGGTATTCAAATTTAGGACTGTCGAACGGGCATGAAACCATGCAATAGCGACAACCCATACATTTATCACCATCCCAGGTTACAGGTCCCGATTTGGTTTTGTGCATTGCCTTTGTGAGGCAGGCAGCTGCGCAGGCAGGTTCGTTGCAGTGCATACACTGTCTTTTGACATATACTTCCCCTTTTTCTGTCTGGAAAGTATTGACAACGGTGTTACAGGTTTCATCCGTTTTGCGCACCGCAGCGATTTTGTCTGATGGTTCAGGCAATTGGTGTGCAGTGGCACATTCATACTCGCAAGTTCGGCATCCGACGCAACGGGTAGAGTCATAAAGTATTCCGTTAAATTCTGCGTCCTCTTCAATGTTTGGTGATGAGGCGTGTGTGGTTTCTCCGATTGCCAGGGTTAACCCGGTTGCGCCCAGTAGCTTCAGGAAGCTTCTTCGTTGTAATCCCATGATGTGGTTTTTTACAGGTTAAGTTTAATTTTTATATGGTGTCTTAACGTGAAGTATCAATGAATTTGGTTTGAAAATCTTCCCATACTTCGGGGCTTAATTCGGCAAGAATACCATCCCGGAGAACTCCGCCATCCTGTAATATAGTTACAAAGGCTGGCACATGAACTCTGACTGCGGTTGCAAAGAAATCCCGGAGTCTGGCATATTCTGATGTTAACCAGTTGCCATATTTTGCTGCCATATTCATAAACTGGATCTCAAGCGACCAGTTTGCCGGTTCGATAACATATACCCAACCAGCTTCAAAGGGTGAGGTATTGAGCAAACCTGCGTCGGTGATCAGATTTTTGTTCCGTGCAGAAATTGTTCCTGTTACCGGTGAATAGATATTGAGGTGTTTTCCTTTTTGGATGATTGTAACCAAACGCTCACCTTTTTTTATCTTTTCGCCAATCTCTTTCATTTCAACCCGGGTGATCGGTCCTGTTATATGTTGCATAAAGTCATCGACACCCAGTTTTACCGTACCATTCTTTTTCATAAAGGCCCAGGTATGTGTTTTGTCAAAATAGAGACCTTTGGGTATTACTGCAGCTGCCCGACTGATACAGTTTAATAGATTTACGGGTGATGCAACAGAGAGGGCTATTTTCTTTTCGCCTATCCGTCTGACAACCAATTCTAACACCATAATGATTGCGATTGCAGCCAGTACGAGCAGAAATTTAATCATCAATACAGGGTTTCCGGCAGTCCGGATTTCGGAATATGCCATAGGCTCGTTGATTTTATTTATTTGGGATTGTCTTTCGTTATAAACCAGATCGCTGTATCCATTTGAGGTTAAAAATTGTTGTCCATCGGTAAGTACCCAATTCAGGAAGGATATTTCCGATTCGCTTTTAGGTTTGGCAGTGGATACTGAATAGATCTTGCCGGATAACGAAGCGGGATATTTCCCGATCCATACTCCGCGTGAAAACTCCTGCATATTGCCATAAATAGATTCTGAATAATCAATTTTTCCATTTTGGTTTTTGTCAATAGGGAGCATTGTTATAGCGGGGGCAGCTCCTTTATTCAGCTCATCTTTTAGGGTGTTGAGTCTGCAAAATCCAACTCCCAGGCGATCTTTTTGAATTGCATTGATCATTTGCTGTTCGTTTTCAACTTGAATTCCTTGGAGATGCTCCCTGTTAATGCCTGTGAAATTTGTTATTCCGGATGTAAGTGCAGGGTCGTTTACAGAATAATATTGGATCTCCGTTGTTCCGACACCCTGATGGATTTCGAGAAGTGCTTCCCAGGTTTGTGTTTCTTCAGGTTTTAACATCCGGGCAAAACCTTTGGTGGTAATTCCTTTTTTGTTAATTTCATCTTTAAACGGATTGGCCTGATTCATGATCGGCACAATGACATTGCGACCAACTACCATATTCCAGACCGGGGCATCTTTTATTGCCGTTAATGATTCATCCTTCATAAAGCCCAGGCCGGGGTTCTTTTTCAGATCCGCCCATATATCCAATTCACGGGAGGTGACCAACGCTATTTTTAAGGAAGGATTTGATTTTTTATATTCCGTGATCCATTTGGAAGCCAGCGGATACAATTCGGGCGTTGTATACACATTTAAAGAACCAATCTGTGAATGATTCTTTAGGGTAGCAGGTTCTTTGCTCATTGCGATGCTATAATAAAATAGCATTAATGTTGCGATTAAAATGATTCTGGTTTTCATGGTTTTTCCCTTTTAATATGACAAACATGGGTATTCAATTATGATGCCAAAGGGAAATATTAGTCTTAAGTAACAGCCTTGTAGGTGATTAGCGGGCCAGGTGTTTATGAAATATACACTTAAAGTGTTGAGTAATTCAACAGTCTCATATTAGATTGCGGTTAATATGCACAATATGAGGCAGATGCATGCTGTGTATAGAATCTATACAGGTGTTGAATAAGTCAACACTATTATTCAGCGGTACGCTGATTTGTTCTGAAAGGGGTTGGTTTTATCTTTAATTTTTTTTAGATAAAAATCACTAATATCCCACTTAATTGGTTTGGAATTGTGGTAATTGATCTGGCCTTCACAAATAAGATTCATACCCCTGCAGAACCGATAGTCAAGGGAGACTGGTTGGTTTACATTCCAATAAGTAGTCGATAATAATGCCCATGAAAAACCCGGAATTGTGATTTTAAAAATCGCTGTTCCGGGTTTTCTGGTTTTAATTAAGTTCAGGATTGTACTTCCTGCACTTGATTATGAATCAGAATCTTTCTCTTTTTTTTTCTTCCCTTTTTTATATAGTCCAGTTGCCTTAAGCCACCCGTTGGCCATAAGTTTTGCCCCTGGCAGCCCCGGATGGATTCCGTCAGGAGCCCAGTAACGGTCAGGTGCACGTTTGATGGCTTTATCATAAATGGTCTGAATAGGGACATATATGGCCTTGAATTCTTCTGCTAATTGCAGGGTTGCTTTCCGGTATTCATCGAACATTGGATACCACTGCTCTGGTTTGATGGCTCCTCCTCCTCTTAGGGTATATGGCTCACAAATGATTAGTTGTACATTCGGCAGCTTTTGCGTGGTATAACTCAGTAATTCCCTGTAATCGGTTACAAATTTCTCGAGGGTTCCCTTATAACCACCATCGAGGGTGTGCCAATAATCATTTACCCCGACCAGGATACTTATGACATCGGGCTTTAACGCGATACAATCCTCATCCCACCGCTCACGCAACTGGAATACCTTATTACCACTTACGCCTCGATTGTATATATTTAGTTGCTTCTCTGCATATTTTTCCAGCAGATGACCCGCAGTGAAAAGGGCATATCCCTGGCCGATTGCATTGGTATTATTGGGCTCTGAATTTTTCCGGTCCCTTCCTGCATCGGTGATGGAATCTCCCTGGAACAGGATGATTGCATTATCTTTTAATCCAATAGGGTGTTTTACTGCGCGTGATTTTTTCTTCGTGACGCCGTATGTTGCTGCTGGGATCAGTATTGCTCCTGCACCTGTGACTGCGGCAGCTTTTAAAAAGTCTCTTCTTGAATTTTTCATTTCTTAGAATAGATATTTAACGGGTTTCAATTCGTTTGCAATTTGCATATTTAATTTTGTAATTAGAACCGATTTAGTTCATTTTTTTTCTGAAACTTATATTATCCCACGGATCGCAAATATGCAATTTATGGTTTGACCAAATCCCTTTTGTTGATTTCTCATTCCCTTTACGGTTAAATTACTCACATCCAATGGCGGGAGGACCAAATCGAATTAAAGGTCACTTCTTACATTTTTTATTTCTTAGAGTAGTTTAATGGTCTGTTAATGTATTTGTTATGTATAGATTTAATAAATGTTATTTTTAGAATATTTAATGAAAGTGAAGATTTTTTCGATATACATCAGTAAAATCTAATATTAAATGTCAAAGTTAGGTATATCCAGATATTCTCCATTTTTTAGAGCCGACTGATGACCCACAATTCCCGGCGCGGTATAGGCAATTGCCTCATAAACATTAACTTTCGGCTGACGGTTGTGGATTAAGGAATCAATAAATTCATGGGTGATAAATGAATGTGATCCGTCGTGACCTGAGTTGTGCCTTAACGGTTCCGGCAACAGATCGGTCTCCCACCAGTTGTGTTGCGGATACGATTCGGTGATGTTGACTTTATGCTGGAAGCCGGCATCATCTTTTCCGGTGCCATCTGCCTCCCTTACGATGGTATGATCTTTTCCCTCTTCCGTTGAGGAGAAGAAGGACATTTTATCTCCTCTCCATTCAGCGCGCTCGGTATTTCGAAGGGCACCTTTCCAGTTTACTTCTACTCTAAAGGGCTTATTTGTATTGGTTTTAAAGAAGGCGGTCTCGTTCCAGAACGGATTATTATAGGGGTTGTTTTGCAGTTGCGGACTTTTGTCACCCCATCCAAGGGCACTTACTTTTGTCAGTCTTTCTTGAGTAACTCCAATTAAAAATGCGGTGCAGTGAGTCGGATAGAGTAGTGGAGGAAGGCCGTGACGCCAGGTTGGCTTGCCATCCTCAAACCATAACGCGTCCAAACCAGGATGATTATATTCTGCAGCGGCGCTGAACATATCACCAAAGAGTCCGTCGTTATAAAAATTTCTCACGGAGATCGTATTCTGCCTGAAATAACTGGTTTCTGCCATCATATAGGTGAGGCCTGTTGACCGGACAGTATCCCGTAAAAGGTAGCATTCGTCAAGAGTCAAGGCTGCCGGAACGGCACAAAGTACATGTTTTCCGGCTTTAAGGGTCATCACCACATGGCGTACATGATCGGGGGCAGGGGTTGCGATAAATACCGCGTCAATCTTTGGGTCGAGGATCAGCTTTTCGAGTGATTCGTAGCTTTTCGGGCAGCGGTAGGTTTTCATGAGGTTTTCACGTCTGTCCTGACGCAAGTCGCTAACGCCCTCCACAATACAGTCTGGATGTTCATGAAACTGAAATCCTGCACCAAAGCGACCACCGACTATGCCGATACGGATTTTGGGGGTGATGCTTAACCCGGCAGCTAACGTTAAATTTGGAGCTGCTGCAAGAGCCGAAATGCCAATTCCCACATTCCCAATAAATTTACGCCGACCAGATTGCTGATCGGATTTTGATTTAATCATAGTATGGCGTTGTTAGGATATGTCCCGGATAATTTGGTTGAATTGTTTTTCACTGGTTAAATATATAATTTTTTGGTCAAACCAATAAAATTATAATTGATAGAATGCATAAGAAAACGATGAACATCGCAAAGTGTTATATTTTAGAATATTAACTTTGTGTTGCTTTGCATTTCCTTAGTAACTATAAAGTAAAGATCTATAGTGCGGTGCTATACCGGATGGGGTAGTGCTATCCAAAATCAATAATTAAACTCATTTTAAATTCGAGTGTCTTAAGTGATGCGACGAAAATCCCGGAAGAATAGTCCATTTTTGGTTCAAATATCGATAATACCTGGCGATTTTATGTGGATTATACAAAAAATAAGCAACATAATAATCGAAAATCCATTCCAGCTTTTCTGTTAGATTTTTCATCACTTATGTTTTTTATTATGTAAAGAACTTAATTAAAGATACAAAATATTTTAATCAATTACTAATTTATAATTGTAAATTCCGGATCCTACCTTGCAGAAATACTTCCCGGAGCCGGTTTTGAGAACATCTATTTTTTTGTCACTTTCGGTTACCGAGTTGTGATCTGAGGTTGGGAAATAGATTATCGCAGTGGCATTTGCCGGAATCTGAACCTTCATCTCTAAATTATTATTCTCCTTTTTCCATTCACTCCGGATTATTCCATAAGATGATTGGTAGCTCGATTTAACCCATTTAAGATCACCCACGATTTCAGGACGAATGATAATATTTTTGAATCCGACGCTGTTTTCATCCTGTTTTATCCCCCCCAGACCGGTATAAAACCACTCCATCAAATGCCCCAGCATCAAATGGTTATTCGATACCTCCTCAAGTGCCGGCCACGATTCTGTCAGAGCCGTGGCCCCTTTTTTCAGTTGAAAACCGTAGCCGGGAACATCATTCCTGAAATTCATATCAAACAGTAGTTGCGATCCGCCACCCTCTTCAAGCGCTTTGACAAGAAAGTGGAACCCGATATCTCCGGCAGTTAACGCTTTACCTGAGGCGGTTATTGAATCCACAAGATTATTGAATACCGCTTTGCGATTTTCCTCATCAACCAATCCCACTACAAGTGGCATCGACATGGCTGTTTGGCTGCCGGTTGAGTAAACCTTTGATACTGGATTATAAAATTTGGAATTAAACGCTTTTTTTACTTTTTCGGCGAGGGCATTCATTTTATTGGCATCCTCCTTATGATTGGTCAGATCCATCATTTTTGAAAGAAGTAGGATGTCATAATACCAAATAGCAGTTGCGGTAAGCGCCTTTGGGGTTAGTTGTGCCTCTCCCGGAGAATTTGGACCATAATCGAACCAATCTCCCAGTCCATGTGAAAGGATATGATTTTCAGCTTTTGTCCCCAGATAGTTGACATATTTTGTCATCATGGGCAAGGCCTCTTCCACAACAGAAAGGTCTCCATACCATTGCCACACCATCCAGGGGAGGATTACCCCTGCGCTTCCCCATTCGGGTGAATCTCTGAAGCCACCCTGGAAAGGGACAAATTCGGGAGCGATATCGGGAACCAGTCCATCGGGTGTCTGATCAACGATCATGTCGCGTATAGCCTTGCGGTAAATGGAATAATACTCATAGTTATAAAACATCGAGGCGCCCATCAGGTAGGTTTGCTCCAGCCAGCCCAGCTTCTCGCGGTGGGGACAATCGGTGATAACACTTTGGGTATTACTTCGTATGGCCCAGTCGATTAGTGTATAGATCTGATTAAAAAGCTCATTGGAACTGTTAAATTCCCCTTTTTTTTCTGCTGAATTACAGGTATGAAGCATTTTCAAACCATTAATTTGTGGCTTATTTGCAATTTTTTCAGAGGCGGGGGCAGCACCTTCCACCATAAGATACCTAAAACCGTAATAGGTAAAGCGGGGTCGCCAGGTTTCTACGCCATCCCCTTTGAGGGTGTAGGTATAAAAATATGGGCCCCCCGATGCGTTTTGATTTATTTGTCTCTCTTTTGTTATAAGTTCTCCCGGAGTTAGTTTGACCACTGACCCTTTTTTGCCACTAACTTTGAGTTCGATAATTCCGGAACAGTTTTGTCCGAAATCGATCAGATATTGTCCGGGCTTAGGTTGTTCCGTTTTTTTCACCGTGATCTCTTCGCGTACTGTAACCGGATTATCGGTTTCTGCTACCAGGTTTTCGGAAGGGACCTTCGCGGACAGTGCTTCTTGCCAGTTGGCATCATTAAATCCGGCCATATTCCATCCCTTCTGTTCGAGGGTAGCATCATAATCTTCGCCACCGTAGATGCTTGAGAATTGAATGGGAGAGGGGGCGCATTTCCAGTCGTTTCCCGAAACAACCACCGATGAAGTTCCATCGGTATAGTCGATTTTCAGTTTGCTGATCATCTTGGGGTAATCGTACGCGATAACGAGTTTACGGTACCTTTCACGGTTAATATTGAAGAAGCCGTTTCCAACAACTACTGCAATGGCGTTTTGTCCCTGGATTATTTGGGAGGTGACATCATACGTGTTGTAAAGTGAGACCTTATCATAGTTTGTCCAGCCTGGCGCCAGGAAACTTGTGCCAACCTTTTTTCCATTGATCGAAGCCTCGTAATGACCTAATCCACTGATGTATAATCTTGCATTTTTAATTTTTCGGTCGGCTTTAAATTCTTTTCTGAAGATTGGAACGATACTCCGTTTGATTGCCCTGTTTCCCAGTTCATTTCCGTCCCCATGGACACCCGGAATTACTTTCATCGAATCGGGAAGGATGTCATAACTGATCCAGATTGCTTTTTCCCACTCTTTTGGTGAAAGTAGCCCCATCTGCCAGGATGATATCGCACTCCAGTCACTTACTTTGCCCGCTTGATTCAGGATTTTAACTTTCCAGAAATATTTTTTCTCTGAACTTAAGGGAGTTCCGGCATATTCGACCTGAACAGACTGGTCGGATTTTACAATTTTTGAATCCCAGATATTCCCAATATTGTTTTTTAGATTCTCCGGCGAGTCTGCTACCAGAATCTGAAAAGCCGATTGCCGGATATCACGTTCTGTGGAATGAATCTCCCAGCTTAGATGTGGTTTCATTACTCCAATTCCAAACGGATTGATTTTCGAATCGCATTTTAAATTATTTATAATAAGCGTATTTTGTGCGAAGCTTCCGAAGGAAATTAAAATGGCAAGAACGAAGATCGCATATTTGAATCTGATCATTTGATTTGGTTAAGTTGGTTAAATATTTCTGCAGATACTTTAAAAGCGGTGCCGTGACGCAGCCCTTCGGGAAAAGTCACTTTTTCAGAGACATCTTCCCACTCTTTCATATTTTTTGATCTGATTGCCCCATATTTGTTTTGCGTATATTTATCAAAGTAGACGTAAACATAATCATCAACTTGTAATACCGTAGGTCCTTCAGCCCAGTATTTTCCTGTTATTGGATCTGAAACCTTCGTAGGGTAGGGGCCTGCTGCCGATTTTGATTGGGTGATTCGGATGTTTTTTTCGGGAGGGTTTGGGTTTTCATTTTTCAGGAACATATAATAAATTCCCCCTTTTGGAAAAATGGTTGCGTCAATCACGCTGAAGTCGGGGTTGAAAAACAGTTTTGTAGGGCTGAAACTTTGAAAATCGGTAGTATAGGTACAATAAATGCGATGATTGAAACCTTTTTCATTTTCAGAAGAGGCAACTTCAGAATGGCGGCCGGGAATTGTGGTTGCCCAAAAGATGATATAATTTTTATGTTTCGGGTCATAAACCATTTCGGGTGCCCAGCAGTTTTTGGCCGCAGGTTCGTGAGCCATAACCGGAATCGCTTTTTGTTCCGACCAATGGATCAGGTCGCTCGATGAGGCATATCCGATCTGGCGATCTTTCCAGCTGCAGGTAAATACCATATGAAACTCTCCGTCTCCATCCTGCAAAATAAACGGATCACGCATCAGTTTATCCTCTCCGACGGTGGGGGTCACAAAAGATTTTCCATTTCTCAAAGGTTGCCACTTTAGACCATCATGGCTAAATGCCAGGTGTAACCCATCCTGTCCATTGTCGGTGAAATAGGAGAACAGATAATTTTGTGCATCACTCTTACCCGATAGCGTTAGGAAGAGGAATATAAGAATAAGGTATCGCATTCATTAATTATTGAATATTTTTAATCAGTAGTTTGTTTAGGTGTAATTCAACTACCAGTAAAGAGACCGTGTAACTTTAGATTTAGTTGTATTATTTTAGTCGGCCTACACTTGGGATCCTGGTATGAGGTATTACAAATTCAGGCCGAAAATACAAAAATGGCAGTAGGAATTTGCATCCTGTTTTATGTTATCCGGGATAATTGGCAATAATTTTCGGCGAATTTCGATATTTTCCAATATTAAAGGGTCATTAGCGCAAATTTTTGCTGAATACCCTATATTTTTTATAGACTGTTCCTCCCATTTTTTCCATTTCAGCGCGTACCTTAACGTTTTTATCCAGTTCATGGTGGCTGTCGAGCAGAATAAATCCAGCTTTAACCGCTGTTTCTATAATGCTCATTCCGAGCAATACATCAATTCCTATTGCCCTGTATTGTTGTTTGACCCCCCCCAGCAGCAAATCAATTTGTTTGGAGTTTTTTAAAGCTGTCAGAATTTTGAGAAAACCAAAAGGGAAAAGTTTTCCCTTTGATTTTCTCAATCCTTCACTGATGTGTGGCATCGCAATTATAAAGCCAACCATTTCAGATTTATATTTTACAACCTTTATAAATCGAGGATCCAATAAACTGATGTATTGTTTACCTACAATAGCTATCTCTCTTTCATCGAGAAACGAATAACCGGTGATTTCGGTAAAACATTGGTTCATCAGTTTCAACAGTGGCAAGGTATTTTTTCGCAGTTCATTTTTTGTCGAAAATTCAACGAGTTCAAACTGCCCTGTTTTCAATATACGTTCCCTGATTCTATAATACAAGTCAGGTATTTTATTGGGAAGATCAATTTTGTATACGACATAATCATTTTCTTTTTCATACCCTGACTCTTTAAGTAGTTGAAGATAGTATTCAAAATTGTAGTTTGTTGCAATCGTTGGTGGATATTCGAAGCCTTCAATGATAAACCCTTCCGGATCGAGGTAATTCATTCCATACGGCCCGATGAGCCGGGACATCCCTTTTTCTTTTGCCCAGTTTTCGGTAAATTCGAGAAGGGAATTTGAAACTTCCTGATCATTAATGCTCTCGAACCATGAAAACCTTCCGTATTTTTCACTCCTGATTTTATTGTACCGGTGGTTTATGATCCCCATTATCCTGCCGACCGGTGTTTCATTCTGATAACATAGGGCTAATACCGTTTCACAATACAAAAAGGAAGGATTGGATTGATGGTTGTAATATTTCTGCTCGTCACTGTAAATGGGTGGGACCCATAGCTTGTGATTTTTATGAAGATGTTTCGGCAGATTGATAAATGTTTGTAGTTCTTTTTTTCCGGTAATTATTCGGGTTTGAATCATTTTTAATGGATTTTCAAATTTAAGTTATAGGTATGTTTTTCGGATCTCACTGAAGGCTTTAAATCTAAAAATGACTTTAATTTTGAGATGTAATATAACACAGGAGCCAAATTTTCCTTGATTTTGTCTGATCTCCTGATTTGGAAAGTATGTTCAGTTCTATTCTTAAGTTCGATCAATTGATTTCTGACTTTTGGGGATGGTGCTTTATTGATTCCTGTTTTTAACAGTGGATAAATATCCATGCAGAGCCGTTTGTTTTCCCTTCGGCGGGCCATAAATTGAGGATTATTCGTTCCTTCCAGGTAGTTATATCCCTGAAGCTGAACGTCCTGAATTCTAAAAATAGAGGGTCCAAGTTCTTCATATTCGCGGTGAAATAACTCCAGTAAGAGTTTTTCAATCCGTTCACCTGAGAAGTGGGGGTGCTTAAACATTAAATGAAAACCATCCCGTTTTAGATAGGGTATCTCAAGCATTCGATTCTCATTTTGATATTTCCTGAAAAGGGGCGTTTGAGGGCAGGGGCTGTAAATCATTAATTGGCTGAGTGTTGGGTTGATCGACAGGAGATATTTAAAATCATCTTCAAGTGTCTGTTCATCATGCCAGTCGAAACCGATAATCATCGAGGCCAGCATGCTGATTCCTGCCCCCTGCAGATCCCGGAACATTGATGGGGGATCTATATCTTTCAATTTTGGATATTTGGCCTGTTGTGATTCAATGCCGGCCCAGGCACCAAAGAGTCCCATCGAAAGGAGTTGTTCCAAGGTGTATTGTGACAGGCTTTTCAGGCTGGTCAGGCATGAAAACAAGATGGGTTTATCAATTTCCCGGGCGTTTAATTCAGCCATTTCCAGTGATCGCTCCCTGGGGGCCAAAAAGTCCTCATCGACAATCCCGAAATTTCGGATTGATGAATTTCCGGAGTCAATACTTAGCATTGCATCATTTAATTCTTTCCCTGTTTTTAGTAAAGGGACATATTTTTCATGAAAAAAATGGCTTGTACAGCAGAAGTCACATCCGCGTGAACAACCCAATCCGACTGGAATAATCGCCTCAGAACGGTTTGTGACAGATAGAATTGAGATTTTCCGTACGATGGCAGGTGTTTTGAAGGATGAAATCTCATCTTCACCGAGCAATCGTTTAAGGAAATTGACCCCCTCTTCGCGGCAAATGTAGTCACCATGTTGGTCACACTCGTCAAGTACCGTTCCGTATCCGCCCAGTACAATTTTACTCTTCGGAGCGTATTTTCGAACCAACTGGCAAAGTCTTTTGGCCTTTGGAAATGTGCACATTACAAAGTTTATGCCGACAAAATCATAGTTTTTCTTTATTTCCCGAATAAATTTCTTTTCGGATGGGTAGTGCAATACCGTTGTGGGTGATTTTAAATTTACAGCTATGAATTCGAGACCCCATCCCGAGCAGTGTGCCCGCAAGCTGAATACATCCTGGGCCAGTGTTACCTGTGCATGGTACATTTCGGCCTGAATATTTTTTGTGCACATCTCATTGTCTACGCCCAAAGGCTTTTGAATGGTACTTAGCAGGAGGGTTTTCATTTTTCAGGAATTAGAAGTTCTTCAGGAACAGCTTCATAAATGGATTTTGGTATGGTCTGTATCGGGGAACCATAGATCAGGTATTCCTCGAGCCGGCATGCAGAGATCAACCGACCCTGCCACAGGGTTTTATTTGGACATCCGTCACAATTGTCATTTTCACCCGTTGGTAAAATATCTACAGGTTGAACAACGGTGATGGCCTGTAAATAGAGCGGCCGGAACAAATACAACGGATGTTTCAGTATAAAGGAAAGATAATTCGAAAACAGCTGACGTACATAGTTGTCAAAAATGGCAAAGGAGAGGGTTTCCTTTCCCAGTTTATTCAGACTTGATTTATTGAATCCCAGGTATTTGCCTGTAAAGAGATGATTAAAGGTTTGCAGAAGCTCCATTGATCGGGGTCCAAGGTTTCCAAATGAACGATCTTTTATTCCGGCATGAGTACTCAGTAACCATTTGGGAGCATCAGACCTGGTTGTACCACCTAAAAAGGAATTGAACCGATACGCAGGAATAACTTTCTTTATCTGGTGATAGATCTCCTCAGACATGATATTGCGGTATTTTATTTTCGAATTATAGGGTGTTTCCTCCAGATCAATCTTTCTGCTTCCTATATAATAATCGATGGGATCAACCGAATTAATCATCCTTACAGCGATCAGGGATAAGATATGTACTTTATCAATATTTTCCAGTGCCCATTTTACAATTTCCGGAACCTGTTCCAATGTATCAGGGAATATCGTGGTGTTAAAGGCGCAGGTTACTCCTTTGATTTTTTTCAGCATTGTTGCATAATGCTCCCTTAACTCATTTAATTCTGATTCGGTTTTACCTTCCCAACCAGGCCTTTTTTGATGTGAATCGACATGGAAGGTGATTCCAGATAAACCGGCTTTTTTGAACTCGCGGATCATCTGCTCATCAATACCAACCCCATTGGTCATTAGAACCGGTTTGACCTTAAACGATTTGACGATTTTAATGATATCCAATATTTTAGGATGGGTTAGTGGTTCACCACCGGCGATGAGCATGGCATCACATTTACGGAGTTGCATGAGCTGCTCCATCTCGAAACGTATTTCTTTCAGACTTTTATGACTTAAGGGATCAGAAAAATGAAAGCATGCATCACACTTCAGGTTACAGAATCGGGTAGGTTCAAGCCATGTCATCGCATTATCTGCCATGGTCCACGGTAACCGATAGAACTCTCTTACATTAATTTCTGAGGCTTTATTCGTGGCTGAAATATTTTCAGCTAAGGAAGCTGCTAAGTTTTGTCTCATAACTTTATATTTCTGATTAATAGCTTGAAAACAGAATTTTCAATATCTTACAAATTGATCATAGACATACCAATATCTCTCCCGGATTGCTTTTGGGGTTAATCCAAGCCCGGCAGACGAATAGTGATTTCCAGATTTGAAATTTTCTCTTGTTTGTTCAAAATGGATTAACCTTTTTTCAAATTGCGTGGATATTTCTATGCCAAATTGTCCATACAATTGGCTAATCACCGCTTTAGGTTTTATAATCAACTCATTAAAAAGTACAATATTTAGAAAAGAACGACAGGTAATCAAGGGATATTTATACCATATATCAGCAATTAGCAGTGCCTGATTGGTTATAGAGCGGGTTTCAATTGGAGAACTGAATATTGTTTTGAACTGCTTAAACAGACCGATTGTTGAAGTAATGGTATCGAGCGGATCACGCAATAAATAGATAAACCGGCACTGCGGAAAGTATTGATTAAGGGTTTGTATTTTTGATGTATGTGAAGGACTCTTGGAAAGGTATCGCTTTTGTGCTCCAAACACATACAAATGTCTTTTAATGCAACCCTTGTAGTAGTTCATCAAGAATTTTTTTTGCCGGTCTGTCATTTTTTCATCGAACTGTCTGAAGTATTCCAGTCGGTTACTTTGTGGGAATATAAAGGAAAATGAGATGGTTGAAAGGAGTGGCAAAAAAAGGTAATCGTCCTCTTCAAAATTAAAGAGACTTATTGGGTGAAAGCTTTTAATCTCCTGAAATATATAGCGGTCGACATAGGATATTGCGTGGTATATTCTATTATTCAGCCTGGAATCAAACCGTTTTATAAGCAGGATTATTTTTTTTTGTACCACCGATGGTGCAAGAAGAATCTCCCAGAGTTTCATGGCCGAAATATTCTCTGAGTCGGCAAGGAGTAATGCATAACAAAAAGTGGTGGCGCTTCGTGGCATTCCTATTATAAAGTGAGGTGGTTTGATCACTATTTTTCTATACCCCCGATAAAAGAGATGATCAAGAGCCAGACAACTCCAGTTGATTAGCTCAACAACGATAAAAACCAGGAATAAAAAACAGATCAGAATTGCTCTTTTCACAGGTATAGATATAGATGATTCAGTAAATAATTAGATTTTAAACTAATTTAAAACTGTTAATGCTTTTCCGAATTTAGGACAACCCCGGCTCTTTAATTGCTCAATTAGCGGATTTAGATCATTTTCAACGGTATTGCCAAATGATTCCTGACAAAACGGGCAAGCGTTCAGGTCGCCTTTTGAATCAATGTAGAGGAATCTTCTTCCGGCGCCGAAACAGCCAAATTCACGCTGGTGATAGCCAGGAAACAGTATGGTGGGATAATTCCGGTATTTTTGGTTGTTATTTACATCCAGGGTAAATTCCCCGATTACACGAAGATGATCTGCTTTTAATTCAATATCCTGGTTTTTAAAACGTCCTGCAGCCCGTGGTTCCAAAATCTGAATAAAACCTGCTTTTAATTTTTGCGCAAAATGAAGGTATTTGGTGAGATTTTCACGAGTCACAAATTCCCTTGAAGGGCAAAGTGAGAGACTTAGCGCCAGATCGGCTTTGACAATATTTTCGGCTGCTGAGGTTACCCATTTAAATGCCTGATCGGACTGTCTGAATTGGTTGTGATCCGGTTCATTCCAGTGGTCGAGACTTAGGATGACCCCTGTCAGTCCGGCTTTTTTTAAACTTTGTGTATTTTCAGGTGTGAAATTGAATCCGGATGAAAATATCCAGGTATCCGTTGTGGGTAAAGTCGATTTGATTAGCTCATTCAGATCATTTATCCGCATCATCGGTTCTCCACCGGTATATTGAATCTGACGTAATCCATAGGCTTCAAGTTTTTGTTGAATCTGAATCAGTTGATCAAGTGATAAATAGTCGGTTCCGTTTAAACGTTCCCACTCATAACAGTGAAGACAACGCAACGGGCATCTGTTTGTTACCGAAAATACTGCCATTTGCAGGTGATGATCGTTTGGATTAAAAGGGAGAATATGATTAAGTTCATCGCGAATAAACTGACTAAAAGCGTTGGATGGAAATCCGGGAATATTCATGGTCATATAATACCGTTTGTTGGCATAGTAGTATTTAGGCAATTTATTAAATCGGTTCATCTTCTTTCTGAACACAAATATTCCACGAACACTTTTAAAGGCTTTAACTGGATTTTTGTAACACCTCAAAGCGATCATACCAATGATTGTAATACTCCATAAAAGGATCAGAAGCCGTTTAAGTTGTTTGGACATATTAATTGGCTGAATTACAAGTTGTATTTAATTTTGGAAAGCCCCGGTTATCTTAAAATAATTTTCATTGACAAAATGGGTAAAGCTTGCCGGTTTTTTGAATTTGTGCAGGAAGAGCATCGATTTTCCCCGTCCTTCTGATCCTAATAAGGTGTAGTATCCTTTACTATGCAGGAAAACCGATCTTTTCGCCATTTTTTGCTCCGCCGGTTCTTTAAAAACCAGTTCTGTCTCGTCCCCAATCCTAGGTTGAGTCAGATAGTTGTTGTCATCAGAGTATATTTTATCTAAAACATTTATGGAATCCTGATCCAAACCCAGGAATGGTTTGACAACTGTGAAATGGTTTATATAATTTGGACTGAAGTCTATTCCTACCCGGTCGATCTCCCAAAATAATTCACCGGAAGCTAATTTTATTTTTAATTCAGATTTTTTTAGCCCGGAAAGATCAATCTTAACCACGTAATCTCTGAAGGCAAGGGGACCGGTGGGTAGTAATTGTTCCAGTATCCTCCATCCTGCATCGTTCTCAATGGATACTGAAAGTGGAATACCTTGATCTATAACCCATTGGTTCAAATCTGATACCGACTTTTCATTTATACGTTTCTGAAGCCCTTCCCACTTATTGCCAAACATCATTGCGTATTGCTGATAAGAGTAATCTACTATTAGCGAATTTCGTATTCTTAAAACAAGTTTCCCTTCCCTGCAGTTCTCAGGCACAGCAAAAGTCAGAATTAATTCATCCTGCAATTTTTCATCCTTACTGAAAGGAACATCAAAATAGGTGAGGTTATCAGCTTCGCCAATTTTTTCCAGTTGCGATCTTCCTCTTGAATCCAGAGCAGTTAATGGTTTATTTATGGCTGATAAAGTAAATGCATTTCCATCATTATCGATAATGGCTTCCGAATTCGACGGATGATCAATAACAAAAAGTTCAGCCATGTTTATAGACTGAATCTCTTTTGCCTGGTTATTAAAAAAGATATGATAATTGTTTTCAATTGGTTTGAGAGCCGGAAGCGCCAGGTAATCATCCCGCTCTAATTTTGGATAAAGAGCACCGCCAAATATCTCTCCGGCAAACGAATAGTCTTCACCATCTGTTGTATAAATATACGGGCAGGACGATTGTCCGTTGGCTGTGGGTTTAGGGGTTATTTTTGGGCCGGATATGAAATTCGGATCAGACAATATTACAATCACACCCACAGTAACTAAGGCAGCGGCTACACCGATGATCGTACCGATCGTATATGAAGCAATCGTGGCAGCTTTATCTTTGTCGAAAAGTTCAATTTTTTTTATCGAATCGAGTGCAATTCTTACAGAATCACCAGCCGCTATTGGATCATTGACGTAAAGATGTATTTCATTGGTAATATACGATTGATCTGTATTTTTGTTTTGGCGATACCTGTAGCCTCCTCCGGGATATATCGGAAGATAATTATACCGGTCAGCGTTTAGTTTGTTTATTTTGCCGGATAAAAATCCGTTTTCGATTTTTACCTCAGTGATATTCCAAATCAAATTGTTATTGTGCAGAACCAGATATTTATCTTTAGCCTGCACCGCCTGTAATACATTTTCTGACGGGGTTGTTTTTTCTGTAACCTTATAATATTTATGAAAGCATCCTGTGAGGATCAAGGAGAATAAGATTAAAACCGTGACTGCGATTTGTGATTCTCTTTTCGATAAATGAATGAATGGCTTTTTCATGGGGAGGAAAGATTTTGATACTGAAATAATTCCTTAATAAGCTTTATGGGTGTGATTTAAATAGCAGAGTTCGCACGGATGCAGGAAGATAAAATTCTATTATATGCAAGATACAAAAAAAATGGGAAATAAATTGTATAAATTTTGGTGTAATTCACACCTTATCCGAACGATCACCTGGTATTTGATCAGGAAGAACTATTTAATTACAATGGTCTTTATATTCACAAATTCGCGGATGCCAGCAACTGATAATTCCCTTCCATAACCACTCTGTTTTACTCCGCCGAAAGGTAATCGTGGATCTGATTTTACGAAGTCGTTTACAAACACACAACCGGCTTCAAGCCCTTTCACAGCAAGATGTTTTCCTTTACTCAGATCGGAAGTAAAGATTCCGGCACCCAATCCAAATACGGTGTCGTTGGCAATACGGATGGCTTCCTCTTCAGTTTTAACCCGGTAGAGAACCGCCACCGGCCCAAACAGTTCCTCGTTGTATGCAGGCATGCCTGGTAGCACATCCGCCAGAACTGTTGGCGGATAAAGGGCCGCTTCGCCATCCGGAATATATCCTCCGAGTAAGAGGGTTGCACCCATTTCACGGCTTTTTTCGACTTGTTGGTGTAACTCGTAACGCAAATCTTTTCGCGCCAATGGTCCAATGGTCGTGGCGGGATTAAGTGGATCACCAAAGGTTGCCTCGCTCATCAGTCGGACAAATTCAGCGGTGAATTCATCGTATATTTTATCTGCCACAATAAATCGTTTGGCGCCGATGCAACTTTGTCCGGCGTTTAGCAGCCTGCTGGTTACACATAGTCTGGCAGCATTTTCGATATCGGCATCTTCAAGGATCAGGTAAGGATCGCTTCCCCCTAATTCGAGCACCGACTTTTTCAGTGCATAGCCGGCAGCAGATGCGACAGCTTTTCCGGCAGGTGTACTTCCGGTTAATGTAACTGCCTTAATCAATGGGTTTTCTATTACCGCCTTCACACCCGATGAACCAATAAGTAATGTTCTGAAAATATGCTCCGGAAAGCCTGCCTCACGAACCAGCTGTTCGATGGCCAGGGCACAACCCGTGACGTTGGATGCATGTTTTAAAACACCGGCATTCCCGGCCATTAAAGCAGGAGCTAAAAAACGGTATACCTGCCAGTACGGAAAGTTCCAGGGCATTACGGCAAGAACAGTTCCGATAGGTTGATAGGAGATAAACGATTCGGAGGCTTCAGTTTGGATCACCTTATTTTTCAAAAACGTCGCTGCATTATCTGCATAATATCCACAAACAAGTGCACATTTTGAGATCTCTCCCTCGGCTTCACGAAAAACCTTTCCCATTTCTGCAACCATGATGGAAGCCAATTCTGCTTTTCGTTCAAGAAGCTTCGACTGAAGTTTGCGCATCAGTCCGGCGCGGTAATCGAAGTCGGTGTGTTTCCATTGTTGAAACGCGTTATCAACCTGTTTGATAATCAGATTAACTTCCTCGGTGGTATATTCGGGATAGTTTTGAATAATTTTACCTGAAAACGGATTTACGGATTGCATAGGATCGATATTTTAATCAAAAATAAGAGTTATTCGCGATATTTAGCCTGACATTTACCTAAAGCGGTATATTTGTACAAATTAATTTTGAACGGATTTTGCGGTATTTTATTCATATAGGTTATAACGGCAACAACTATCGCGGGTGGCAAAAATTGCCCGGAATTGTTAGTATTCAGCAGGTTATCGAGACCATGCTCAGTCAGATTTTTAAACAGCCGATAACCGTTGTTGGATGTGGACGCACGGATGCTCAGGTTCATGCGAGCCAGTTTTTCTTCCATGTGGATATCGATCAGGAGTTTACCTTTGATTTGAAGTTTCGGCTCAACAAGTGTCTGCCACATGATGTCACCATTTTTGATGTGCTGCAAATGGAGGGTTTGCCACACGCCCGTTTTGATGCTATTCGGCGGAGTTATGATTATTTTATTCATACCCGGAAAGATCCCTATTTGGTTGGGTTAAGTTCATATTATCCGTTAGTAAATCCGGATCTGGATCAAATGCAGTTAGCTGCCGGATTGCTGACCAATTATAGTGATTATGGTTGCTTCTGCAAGTCACCATTGAAATATGAGCATACCATTTGCAATGTTTCGGAGGCGCAACTATTCACCGATAATAACCGGGCCAGGTTGAGGTTTCATATCACTTCGAACCGTTTTTTGGCAGGGATGATCCGGATCGTTGTTGGTAAATTGCTTGAAATTGGGAATGGGGATCTTTCTGTTTCTGATTTTGAGCAGTATCTAAAAATGAAGGTTACCCCTAAAACCATTATTCCGGTCTATGCCCAGGGACTTTATCTCTCGAAGGTTACCTATCCTTATCTGGATCTGCCGAATGGATCGGTATTTGGGAATGGACTACTCAATCAGGTTGATAATATGGTTTAAATAAAAAAAGTTATTGAGTTTCAATAATAATTTAACCATCCCCAATTAGGGTAATTGGTTGAATATTTGCTCAAGCTCAAGATTTGATATCGTTTTCTTTTCAGACTTGTCATAGATCGCAGTGAGAAAAACTATCGAATTTGATATTTTAACGAATGTGATAACGCGAGCACCAGCAGATTTGCCTTTCGCTTTACTGGAAATTGCAAGTCGTATCTTGAAAAAGTTATTACCAAGAGCCATGCCCATTGTAGGTTTTATGGCAAGGTTTTCTATTAATTCATATAAATCGGCCTTCAATGAAGGGTGTTTTTTAGCTAAACGTTTAAATTACTTTTCAAAAACAGCAATTGAAATGATTTTAAAGTTCATTTAAAAATTCTTTAGCTGAACGGGCTTTTATTTCACCTTTTTCTATCTTGCCAAGTTCTATAACAGCCTCTTTGAGCTCTGTCAGGATCTGCTCTTTTGTAGGCTCCTTATATTCGATTTCTTCCAGTCCCTTAAATTTCGTTTTAAGTGCCATCCAATCATTAATAGGGATATAGATCCCAGTAGTTTTACCTAGTGTATCTTGTATTATTTGTAATTTCATCATTAATATTTTGATCCAATAACTTAATCAAATAGCATTTTTCTTGCTCTCATAAAATACCAGCTGCTTTTGTATTTGTAAGTTGAATAAACATTATACACAAGTTTAGCTTAAAAACAAGGAATTAGCAAGAGTAAATAGCGGATTTATTTAGTGAGATAACCTTTTTATCAAGATTTATAAATTTCAGTTTATTCAGTATGAATTCAGAAGATCCGGCCATTATTCATTTTAGCTTGTGAGGTTAATGTTTTTTTATCAGCCACACTTCTGAGGCCAGTGTTCCCCATCCTCCTGAATTTCGCCATTGCTCCACGCTTACCCGATCGCCGTGCGCCACATCTGCTGCACGCTCAAGCCGGATTGTCAGTTCACCATCGGCAGTTGCCTGTGCCGGGATGTCGTAGGTGAAGAAATCGCTCATTTGAAGTGGCAGTTCTACATTTTTAGCAATCGGAATATCATCGGCGAAGATCGACTGTGATTTTTGATTCATTCGCATTGCATACCGATCCTGAAACCAAGGACGAACGAAGGTGAACCTTATTTTGTAGGTAGCCTTGGGATCCACATTGCTGTAATGCAGTGTTAACCCCTGATCTTCATTTTGAGTGTATGACATGGAGCGCTGTGAGGGACGGTTCCCTTCAGAAAGCATCTGAGAGACATAAGGTTGTCCATGATCATACGGATATCCTGTAACCACATGAGGGGCTATATTATAGGTTCCCAAATTATCGTAGAATCCTCCTTCTCCCGGGTTTTCGTAATTGGTGATCATTGAAAGAAGTTCATCTCTTTTGGTATTATCAGCTATTTTGGCCCTTTCGAGCTGCCGTTTTAACCAGCCCAGGCCAATAAAATCGTGTTTGAGATTATTTA
>CANJNY010000074.1 GCA_947475715.1 Prolixibacteraceae bacterium | reverse complement strand
TAGAGAGTTGGGGAAATGGCGAAGGGGAGAAACGGCGAAGGGGAGAAGTGGAGAGATAGGGAAACGGCGAAGGGGCGAATGGGCGAAAGGGAGAAGTGGAGAGATAGGGAAACGGCGAAGGGGCGAATAGGCGAAAGGGAGAAGTAGATAGTTGTGGAAACGGCGAAGGGGCGAATCGACGACGGAGCAATTCGGAGAAACCCCGAAGGGGTAACATGATTATAGCAGATCGGTAATTATAGTAAGCTCAACCCCGAAGGGGTGACAGAATTTTAAAGTTAATAGCAGGTTAAAATTAGAATCTATTATAAGATGGATAATTCAGTAAAGATATTTTCAAAACAGAGCAAGCTCTATTTTTGGCTCGATCTGATCTTCAAGATGGCGCGTTATAACCTTAAAATTATTTTCGCCGGTAGGTTTATCTGGTTTGTCGCGGCAGCACTGCTGATTTTTCTTTTGCTTTCCATTAATGTGGTATTTAACTTTCCGAGTTATGACTCCTCCACCGTTTATGGAATGTTGCTATTTCCCGGGTTATTATTGGTTTTTTATCCCACGGTATTCGGCATACAAAGTGACGCCGATACCCGTATCCTTGAAATCCTTTTCGGTATCCCCAACTACCGTTATAAAGTTTGGATGGTTAGATTGGTGATGATTTTCTTATTAACCTGGTTTTTTCTCTACCTTTTCTGCTGGGTTGGGTATTATGGATTAACCCCATTCCCGGTCTTTCAGATGTCGTGGCAACTGATGTTTCCGGTCCTTTTCCTTGGATCGCTCGCTTTTTTAGTCTCCACGATGGTCAAAAACGGAAACGGAACTGCCGTAGTTTTGATAATTATCGGTGTACTCTTAATGATGTTTGCCGAGGCCCTCGACCGTACTCAGTGGAATGTTTTCCATAATCCCTATTCTATACCGGATAAGATGAACGAGATGATCTGGGCTCAAATATCACAGAAAAACAGGCTGTTTCTTGCCGTGTCAAGTATCATCTTCTTTCTGGGCGGACTGACTAATCTTCAACGACGGGAGAAATTTCTGAAATAGTCTTTGGGAGGGATAGAAGGAGTTAAGCACTATTTGCCACGGAGACACCCAGAACACTAAGCTTCACGGAGAATATTCTAAAATTTACTCCGTGTCCCTCCATGTTCTCGGTGTCTCCGTGTTAAATTTTCTCTGTACCTCCCTTTTTACCTCCTATTCCCCTTCCAGAATAATATACTCCCATGGCTCAAAATAGCAGGTTCTGTTATCCGCATTGAAATTGATCTTATTCTTGTTTAGGATATTGAGGTATTTCCCGTCAGCTAACGCGCTTGTAATATCTGCCGTAATTGTATCAGCAGTCATATTGATCAAAACCATGACCCTTGCGTTTTCAGCAGAACGTACGAACGAAATTATTTTATCCGGCGCACTATTGGAAAGCTGAACCAACTTACCTCCGTATGGTGGATTCCATATTGCCTGATTACGATGTTTCAGGGAAATCAAAGTTTTGTATAAGGGAACTAAACGTGTGTCGCTCCAGTTGATCGTGTCCTTTGCAAAGAATCTTAGTCTTTTAGTGAGTGAAGCTTCTTGTCCATTGTACATTAAAGGCATCCCCGGAAGGGTGAAGGTGAGGAGTGCCGCACAGTTTTCACCATTTCCGAATTTCTCTTTTGCTGTGCCGTTCCATGAATTTTCGTCATGATTGGTAATGAAATTCAGTTTAAAGGCCCTTTGTGGCAAGGTCGAATCTACCTTCGCCTGTAATTTCAGGATTTCAGTGACTTTCTTCTTCCCTTTGGCTACATCAGCCATAAGGTGGTGCATCTCCCAACCATAATTCGAGTCGAATGCGTATCTGCACATTTCTGGTTTGTCTTCATTTTCGGCAAGCAGATAAAGGGGTTTGATCTTTTGAAGTTCTGTTCTGGCATCTTCCCAAAAGTCGGCAGGAACCAATCCTGCCATGTCGCATCTGAAACCATCAATATCAAAATTAGTAACCCAGAATTTCATCGAACTAACCATCGCCTTACGCATCGCTTTATTGGTATAGTCTAGCTGGGCACAATCGGTCCAGTCGAATGGAGTAGCAATATCTCCGTTTTTATCTCTCTTATACCAATCGGGGTGTTCGGTGATCCAGTGATTATCCCGCGCAGAATGGTTGGCAACCCAGTCGATGATTAGTTTAAAGCCCATTGTATGTGCTTTTGTTACGAGACTTTTAAAATCATCACTATTTCCGAATTCTGGATTGATCGCCTCATAATCCTTTATTGAATAGTAACTTCCCAATCCGGTTTTGGCACCATCGGGCATTTTGCGGTTTTTCTCCCCTATGGGGTAAATCGGCATCAGCCAGAGAATATCAATTCCCAGATCCTTTATGCGTGGCAGGTCGGCTTCGAGCGCTTTAAACGTCCCTTCAGCCGAATATTGGCGTGTATTGGTTTCGTAAATCACGCCGTTTTTTACCCATTCAGGATAAGGTATTGGCTTGGGATTCTCTTTTTTGAAGAGGAAGCAACCTGATAAAAGGGTGGCAATGGTGAACACAAAGATGATTCTGATGTGAATGGTTCTCATGATGTTTGAGTGATCGTTTTAGTTGGTTAAAAGTATTCAAAATTGGGGAAAATTACGTATATTAAAAAATTATTGCATTATTGCCTTTAAAATGGAGCACAATAATCTATGAATTTATAATCTTCAATTTGGATTATTTTCTTTAAATTTGAGTTATATGAAATGAACTATTTTTTTTTGTTTTAAAGGGGAAATCGCTTAAGTATGGCAAGATAAATTATTGAAATAGAGTTAATAATAGATGGAAAATCAAAAAATTAATGTTCAAGGATCTGAAATTTCAATTTTGAATTTCCACAATGAGGATTATATTTCTTTAACAGATTTAGCACGATTTAAAGAAAGGATTAATACTGATGATATTATCAAAAACTGGTTAAGGAATCGGAATACGATTGAATTATTAGGATTTTGGGAGCTTATACATAATTCAAACTTTAAATCCGTCGAATTCGACGGGTTTAGAAAACAGGCAGGACTGAACAGTTTCACAATGACACCAAAGAAATGGATTGAGTCGACAAATTCTATCGGTATTATTTCCAAATCAGGCCGTTATGGTGGAACTTTTGCACATCGGGATATTGCATTTGAGTTTGCTTCCTGGATGTCAATAGAATTTAAATTGTATTTTATAAAAGAATTTCAACGTCTGAAGGAAGATGAAAATAGCCGATTAAAGTTAGATTGGAACCTTCAGCGTACACTTGCAAAAATTAACTACCATATTCATACCGATGCCATTAAGGAAAATCTAATTCCGCCGGAGCTGACCAGGCATCAAATAAATTTTGTTTATACCAGCGAAGCTGATTTACCCAATGTTGCACTATTTGGTAAAACGGCTCAGGAATGGCGAAATGAAAACCCCGATAACAATGGAAATATACGTGATTATGCTACACTGGAACAATTAGTGGTACTTTCGAATATGGAAAGCATTAATGCGGTTTTAATTCATCAGCAAATTAATTCAAGGGAAAGGTTGATCCAATTAAATAATATTGCAATTAGCCAGATGAAATCCCTTATTGACAACAAAAGTCTCAGAAAATTGAAATAAATTATGACCACAATAATCGAAAATCTCCGCCAAACATTATCCGATAACAGCAACGAACAGCTGAAAATCACTACCCAGCATTTTTTTAAAGAGGGGGTTAAATGCTATGGAATCAGGAGTGCCACTGTTGGTCAGATAGGAAAGGAATATTTCAAAGCTATAAAAGAGCTGTCAAAAGCGGAAATCTTTAGTTTATGCGATGAGTTATGGCGATCGGGTTATATCGAGGAGTCGATAATCGCCTGTGCCTGGTCATATAATCTCAAAAAAAAGTTTGAGCCGACTGATTTTAAGGTATTCGAAAAATGGATTAATAGCTATGTTAATAATTGGGCCTCGTGCGATACCTTCTGTAATCATACGGTCGGGAAATTTATCGAAATGTACCCGATATATCTCAACGATTTAAAACAGTGGACCCAATCCAACAATCGCTGGATGAAACGGGCTTCAGCTGTTTCTCTGATCGTTCCTGCGCGTCAGGGGAAATTCTTAAACGACATTTTGGAGATTGCCGATATTTTGCTCCTCGATGGGGATGATATGGTTCAGAAAGGGTATGGATGGATGCTCAAAGTGGCAAGTCAAAAACACCAGAAAGCTGTTTATGAATATGTTGTAGCAAATAAAGCCCTGATGCCCAGAACGGCCTTGCGCTATGCAATAGAGAAAATGCCCTCGGAATTAAAAAAATTGGCGATGGGAAAATAGATTTTTAGAGGAACTGATTTAAAACGAGCACCCCCAGCAGCCCCATTATTCCGATGATGGTTTCCATAACTGTCCACACCATAAAAGTTTGCTTTATGGTAGTGTTAAAATACTCTTTAAACATCCAAAATCCGGTATCATTAAAATGTGATAGCATCAGACTTCCGGCGCCCGTGGCGATGACCATGAGTTCTCTCGATATTCCGGTTCCTTCAATCAGAGGCAAGGTTAATCCGGCAGCGGTAATACACGACACCGTTGCAGATCCGATTGCAAAACGGATTAAGGTAGCCACACTCCATGTAAGGATCAATGGAGACATATTTAAACCACCTGCGATTTGTTTAATGTATTCAGCCGTCCCACTGTCGGTTAATACCTGTTTAAACGCGCCACCCGCTGCAATAATTAATAATATCATCGATATGGCAGCCGTTGATGCCGAAATAGTTTTCATTAGTTCCGACATCTTTTTCTTCATCCGTATCCCCAGCAGGTAAATACCCATAAATACGGCAATAAAAAGAGCTATTGAAGGGTCGCTAATAAATTTTAGCATTTTAATGGAACCGTTTCCTGCTGGTAGGGCCAGTTGAATGATGGCTCCTGACAACATCAGAATAATTGGACTCAATGCAGTAATCAGGCTGGCCGAAAGCGATGGTAATTCAGCCTGTGTAAAGTCCCGGGCCACATAGAGCTCTCGTGGAGGTGATAATTCCCATTTCGAATAGAATCGCGATAGCAACGGTCCTGCAACGATGATGCTCGGAATTGCAATCATTATTCCATAAAGCAATGTGCGGTTAGGATCGGCATGGAAAATAAAGGCAATGGAAGTGGGTGCAGGGTGTGGCGGAAGAAATCCGTGTGTCACCGAGAGTGCGGCACACATGGGCAGTCCCAGGTAGATTAATGGAAGTTTTGTTGAGGAGGCAAGTGCATAAATCAGCGGAATCAAAACCAGAAAACCGGCATTATAGATCATTGGCAGACCAACCAGAAAACCGGTTATCATTATGGCCAGCTGGATTTTGCCAATTCCAAACTGCTCAACGAGCTTATTGGTAATCTGATAGGCTGCTCCGCTTTGTTCGAGAAGTTTTCCCAGCATGGCCCCGAAAAGGATAATCAGGGCAAGACTCCCCATTGTGCTGCCAATACCCGTTGTTATGGATTGTAATACGACCACCGGTTCCATACCATTTAGAATTCCAACGGCAAACGAGGTGATCAGTAACGACAGGAAAGCATTGATTTTGTAAACAGTGATTAAAAAAAAGAGGAGGATTATTCCGGCAAAAATAATTATTAGCGGCATAGTTTGGTCAATTAGTCAATATCTTACGAAAGTAGGATAAATTGAATCTAATTGGAAATTTGCATGAAATTATTCGGCTAAAAAAATCTTCTAAATCCAATGATTTCACGCACTTCCTTCAGGGTTTTTGAGGCAGATTCCCGGGCTTTCTCTGCCCCGTTCTTTGCAACCCGGGAGAGGTAATCATTATCTTTGGAGATCTCATTAATGCGTCCGCGAATCGGATTAGTAAAATTGATAATATCCTCAGCCAGTTGTTTTTTAAGATCGCCATAGCGAATCGAACAGTTATTGTAAGCCAGGTCGAAATGAGCTACCACATCAGGAGCCGAAACCACATCCATCAGGGTAAACAGATTTTGAATTACTGCCGGTTTATTTTGGTTCAGCTCTTTAGGCCCTTCATCGGTAACGGCCCGCATCACTTTTTTACGAATACTTTCAGGCGATTCTGCCAGTGCTATTGCATTTCCTTCCGACTTTCCCATTTTTCCCGATCCATCAAGCCCGGGAATTTTGACCATATCCTTCCCTTCAAAGGTGTAGGCACGGGGTGTTGGAAATGTCTCCACATCGTACATCCGGTTAAACCGCCTGGCAAAAGTACGTGCCATCTCAAGGTTTTGCTCCTGATCTTTTCCAACAGGAACTAGATTTGCCTTGTGTATAATAATATCGGCAGCCATAAGCACCGGGTAGGTGAGGAGTCCTGCATTCACATTCTCGGGTTGCTGACGTGCTTTGTCCTTAAATGAGGTGGTACGCTCCAACTCGCCCAGGTAAGCATTCATATTAAGTAAAAGATAGAGTTCAGGAATTTCAGGAACATCGCTCTGGATGAAAATTGTCGCTTTCTCAGGATCGATGCCGCAGGCAAGGTATTCCGCCAGAACCTGTTTGACATTTGTGTGCAGATCGGCTGGCGTTGGATGGGTAGTAAGCGAATGAAAATCCGCAATAAAGAAAAAAGTCTGGTGTTCATTCTGCATCTCAATGAAATTTTTTACCGCTCCAAAATAATTTCCCAGGTGCAGGTTTCCTGTCGAACGAATTCCGCTTACTACTGTTGGCATCTGTTTTGCTTTAAATTTAATGGTGCAAAAATATAAAAACCATTCAAATAGTGCGGACTATTCTTCCATTCCGGCAATTTCGTAGTTTTCGGGGCTGATCAGGGGTTCTCCTTTAAACCTTAATAGCAGTTGCGCAATCGCAAAGGTGTCCTTCTCACAATAACGTGCAATACGTTGAATGTCAAATTCTTTATAATAAACATTGCCAACCTGGCTACCATCAATATCATCTTTGGGCGTTGGAATATTGAAAATTGCACAGAGCAGTTCGAGCGATGTATAATGTTTGTAATCACCGAATTTCCAGAGCTGAAGCGTATCGAGCATTACCTCTTTTAATTCCCATGGTTTTGCCCCTGCTATATCCAGCACCGACGGAAGTGGCAATCCATTGATTAGTATTCTTCTGGCAATATACGGGAAGTCGAATTCCTGTCCGTTATGGGCACACAACCTATGCATCGGATTGGCCATAAATCCGGTGACCATTGCTGAAAACGCTTCGAGAATCTTCTTTTCATCATCTCCGGCATAAGAGATTACACGATAAGCCCGCTCTTTCTCCTTACGAAATATCTTTCCTGCAGAGATGCAGACAATTTTTCCAAATTCGGCATAGATTCCGGCACGGTTATAAAGACTTTCGGCAGTATCTCCCTCTTTTCCAATCTGCATGGCCTTCTTTGTCCATAGTTTCTGCATGTTTTCGGAGACCTCTGAAAGATCCGGATGCTGTGGAACCGTTTCAATATCAATAAATAAAACATGCTCGGGTAAAAGTTTGGGCAGCATATCATTTAATTTTGAAGATTATACCTTATGATCAAAATTAACCAATTTTTCTGGCATTTCGTACAGATGAAGTTAGTATTCCTCCATTTTAAAGTTAATTTTGAGGATAAAGTGTTATTTTTGCATAAGTCAAAAATCATGAAATGTGTAATTTGTAAAAACGGCGAAACAATTCAAGGAAAGAAAATTGTTACACTTGAACGAGCGGGATCGATTATTGTTTTAAAAGGTGTTGATGCCAGTATTTGCAATAATTGCGGTGAATACTACCTTGATCAGAAAACAACCAATGAGGTGCTGTAAAAGGCTGATGAAGTTTGTAGAAACGGAGCAGAAATTGAAGTAATTAATATGAAGAAAACTGCCTGATGATGATCCATATTGTCATTATTTCTGCTTCTAAAGACAATTATAATATTTAATATTATTATATTTATGATTAATCATGTAGTCCTTTTTAAATTAAAGGAATTTGAAAATGAAGATTTGAAAGCGGTGGTGAGGAGTAAAATTACCCATGCTTTACTGGCATTAAAAGATACAATACAGGAGATTAAATACATGCAGGTAGGTGAGAATCATGACCTGAATACTGCGGCACACGATATTTGTCTGATCTCCCATTTTGAATCCCTCGGGGATTTGGCAGCCTATCAGGTCCATCCCGAACACTTAAAGGTAATCGACCTGGTAAGGGTCAATACAAGTGGAAGAGCAGCTGTTGACTTTGAATTTTAAATACAAATTAATTACGCATGAATAATCTTTATCCACTTAAATTTACCCCCATTTGTAAAGAGAAGATCTGGGGAGGGAATAAACTTCACGACTTGTTAAACAAGCAATTTCCCGAACTTCCCAATTGTGGTGAGTCGTGGGAACTTTCAGGTGTTCAGGATGATATCTCCGTCGTATCAAATGGTTTTCTGACAGGAAATAGTCTGGAGGAGTTGATTGAAGTGTACATGGGTGATTTGGTGGGGGAGAAGGTCTACGAGAAATTCGGAACCGAATTTCCACTTTTGGTCAAGTTTATCGATGCCAACGACTACCTCTCAATTCAGGTACATCCCAATGATGAATTGGCATTTGAAAGACATGATTCATTTGGCAAAACCGAGATGTGGTATGTCGTACAGGCTGACCCCGGATCCCGTTTAATCTCAGGATTCAGCAGGAAAGTAGACCAGGAAGAGTATCTTCACAGTGTGGAAAACGGGACTCTGGAGGAGATTTTAAATTACGAAGAGGTCCAGGCAGGTGATGTTTTCTTTATGCCTGCCGGAAGGGTGCATGCCATTGGAAAGGGAATTGTTGTGGCAGAGATACAGCAAACTTCTGATGTTACCTACCGAATATATGATTTTAACCGTGTTGACGACAAGGGAAATCCACGGGAACTTCATACTGATCTTGCGGTTGATGCCATCGATTACTCTTTTGAGACCAATTACCGAACTGAATATCACGCAAAAGAGAATCAATCAGTAAAACTTGTTGAATGTCCCTATTTTACTACGAATATCTTAACACTTAATGCGTCAGTTGAACGTGATTTTACCGATCTTGATACTTTTGTGATTTATATCTGTCTCGAAGGTGGGTGCATTTTGGGGTGGGAAGAAGAAAGTCTCCAGGTTAACAAGGGAGATACGATTCTGGTTCCGGCCCAGATTACCAATTTTGTACTGTCGGTATCCAATGGCGGAATCGCAAAATTACTCGAAGTTTATATCAAATAACGGCAAAACTATTGCCAGGCAGGATTTAGTTGAATTTTGACAGTTCAACCAATTTGTTTCAAAAAGATAAGGATGATCATTAAAAAAGCCGAATTTGTAATCAGTAACACCGATCCACAACTATGCCCGGTTACCGATAAACCGGAATTTGCATTTGTGGGAAGGTCGAATGTTGGTAAGTCTTCACTGATTAACATGTTAACCGGTTTCGGTGATTTGGCTAAAGTTTCGACAGCACCCGGCAAGACCCGGCTAATCAACCATTTTAACATTAATGACCAATGGTTTTTGGTCGATTTACCCGGTTATGGTTATGCCAAGGTTGGCCGATCTTCCAGGGAGCAATGGCTCGCTTTTATCCGGGAATATATCGCGATCAGGGAAAATCTTTATTGCGTGTTTGCCCTGATCGATTCGCGCCATAAACCGCAGGCAAATGATGTGGAATTTATGAATTATCTGGGCTATCATGAAGTCCCTTTTGCGATGGTATTTACAAAGGCAGATAAGCTGTCGCGCAAACAGTTGGATAAAAATCTGGCAATCTATAAGGAGGAGATGCTCAAAACCTGGGAAGAGTTACCTCCCTTATTTGTTACCTCCTCAGGTACCAAATTGGGCAGGGATGAACTGCTTGGTTTTGTTAATAAAATTGTGAATCCGGAAAATGGATAAACTATTATATTGGTTTTCAGTTTGATAAATATATAAAAAAAAGATTCATTTTCAGATTAGTTGTTGGTTCATTATATTTACTTTTGCCCAAAGATAGGATTGGTTTAATTCAAAAACAGAAAATATCTAGTTATGTCTACAGGATTTATCAAAATATTTGCCGGTACAGAATCCAAATATCTTGCCGAGAAAATCGCTGAAAATGCCGGAATTGCTTTAGGAAAAGCATCCTGTCCGCGCTTTTCAGACGGTGAATTTGAACCATGTTACGAAGAGACGATCAGGGGTTCATTTACCTTTATTATCCAGTCGACTTTCCCGCCTGCAGATAATTTACTTGAATTGCTATTGATGGTTGATGCGGCCAAAAGGGCTTCAGCGTATAAGATAATAGCGGTGATGCCCTATTTTGGCTTTGCCCGTCAGGATCGTAAAGACAGACCCCGGGTGTCGATCGGTGCTAAGCTGGTTGCCGATATGTTGTCTACTGCAGGTATAAACAGGCTGATAACGATGGATCTTCATGCTGATCAGATTCAGGGGTTTTTCGATGTGCCTGTTGATCATCTGAGTGCTGTTGCACTGTTTATACCTCATATACAGCAATTGGGTTTGCGTGATATTGTTGTTGCATCACCCGATGTTGGTGGAACAAAGCGGGCAAATGTATTTGCCAAACATCTGAAAACAGATCTTGTCATTTGCCATAAATCGCGTTCCAAAGCAAATCATATCGATTCGATGACCCTTATCGGGGATGTGGAAGGCAAAGATGTGATTATTGTTGACGATATTATTGATACTGCAGGAACGATTACCAAGGCTGCAGATCTGATGAAAGCCAAGGGGGCAAATTCGGTGCGCGCCTGTGTCACCCATGCCGTACTCTCGGGTCCGGCTTTTGAGCGGATCGAAAACTCGTACATTGATGAAGTGCTTGTGACCGATTCAATTCCCCTGCGACACGAGTCAAAAAAAATAACGGTATTGTCCTGCGCCCCGTTATTTGCTGATGTAATTCAAAAGATTTACGAAAATAAATCAATTAGCACCGCATTTATCTAAGATATAGTTATCTTTGCGCCCTGTTTTACAGCATACCTTTGATGGTGTGATGCGGATACCTTGCCTTCCGGGAGGAGATCTGAGTAAACACTTAATAACAAATTAGTTAATTTTTAAAGACAATGAAATCATTTCAAATTAAAGGTACCGCTCGTTTAGGAGTTGGTAAGAAAGCAACCAAAGCCCTTAGGGGTAGTGATTTAGTTCCATGCGTGATTTATGGTGGCGAGAATGTGATCCATTTTCAGGCTCACGAAAATGAATTCCGTAAACTGGTTTATACCCCTAAAGTATACCAGACTGCTATTGATGTAGATGGTAAAGTTTATGAAGCCTTTATGCAGGCTTTGCAGTTTCATCCTGTTACTGACAAACTAATGCATATTGACTTTTTGGAAATACGTGAAAATGTTCCTGTTAAATTGCAGATCCCTGTCCGTTTGGATGGTTATGCAAGGGGAATACAGCAAGGGGGGCGTTTGAAATCAAACCTTCGTACCCTCAAAGCTAAAGGATATTCAAAGGATTTTCCGGATGAAATCGTTATTGACGTTACTGATCTTGGATTAAGCGAAAGTGTCAGGGTTGGAGATGTTAAAGTACCGGGTATCGAGATTTTAAATGCAAAATCTGTTCCTGTTGCAACTGTCGTGGTAACACGTGCTGCCCGTGCTGCAATGGCTGATAACTCTACATCAGGTAAGAAAAAATAAAACATTTAGGTTTTGAAGTACCTTATTGTTGGTCTTGGAAATATCGGGGAAGAATACAAAGATACCCGTCACAACATAGGATTTTGGATATTGGATGCCCTGGCAAGGGTGTCCAATATTTCTTTTAGCGAGGGTCGGTACGGCTCAGTCGCCGAGATGAAGTATGCCGGAAGGACGCTTATTCTGCTCAAGCCCAATACTTTTATGAATCTTAGTGGCAGATCTGTCCAGTACTGGATGCAAAAGGAGAAAATAGAACTCGACAAAGTTCTAATTCTGGTCGATGATCTCTCTTTGCCTGTTGGTAAGTTGCGCATGCGTTTAAAGGGGAGTGATGCCGGTCATAATGGGTTAAAAAGTATTCACGAAATTCTCGGAAGTCAGGATTATGTCAGACTTAGGTTTGGAATTGGCAGCGATTTTCAGCGGGGACGACAGGTCGATTACGTCTTAGGGCAATGGTCGCGTGATGAGGAGGATCTCATCAATTCTAAAATGGAACGATGTATTGAAATTATCAAAGCATTTGTAACCATGGGAGCCAACCAGGTGATGACGAAATATAACAGGGATTAGGTATTTAGGCTGAAGGGTGTTCGCGTTTCCGGTTGTTTGATTTTAAACTTTGTCTTTAGCCTGTTTGTTGTAAAGGTTAATTCGTTAATTTATTAATTCCTTAATTCATTCATTCTTCAACGTTATGGACGAACCGGTACGCATTGATAAATGGCTTTGGGCTGTACGGCTCTTCAAAACCAGAACCCTGGCTACGGAAGAGTGTAAGAAGGGGCGTATCACCATTGAAGGAGCCACTGTAAAACCCTCCCGGGTTCCAAAAATCGGAGAGATCATTAAAGTGCGTAAAAACCCGATTACCTATTCGTATAAAGTTGTTGGAATTACCGGTAAACGGGTAGGGGCCAAACTTGTTCATGAATTTGTTTTGGATATGACCTCCCCCGATGAGCTGAAGATACTTGAGATACGGCAACAGATGAGCTTCTTTGACCGGGACAGGGGAACCGGAAGGCCAACCAAAAAGGACCGGCGCGATCTGGATCGTTTTCAGGATCAGGATTAGTTTATTATTTTGGTTTTTCGAAATCATCCATCACCCCTTCACACAACCATTTTGCCAGAGCCTGCCTGTTATTCGCATAGATTAAACGTTGCTGATCGCGGAAATGGTTAATATTTCCAAGTTCAATAAAAACAGCTGTCGGAATACTCTTTTCAAGCATATAAAGCGCCCTGGTGGAAACATCCCCACTGTATCCTCTGCCGGGCTGTTTCAGTTGATATTTTCGCTCCATTGCATCTCTCAGCGTTGTGGCCAGTCTCTCTCCGTGCTTACTCCCCTCATGATAATAAAAAAACAGGTCAATGTTTTTCTTTGTCTCGCGGGCATCTACATGTAGCTCGATGCATCGCTTGTATCCTCCCGGAGGTTCACTTCTATAAAGGGTATTAATTGCATCAACGCGTTGTTTTAACCTTTTGACCTGGTTCAGGGGTATCGGATTATCAGGATAGCAAAATTCATCCTTACTGCTTCGCAAATAAAGGTCATTTCGTATTCCATCATGGGGATCGCGAACTATAAAATACACTTTGGCGCCGTGGCGTAGCAGCTCTCTGCCAAATCGCAGGGTAATGTCGTAGGCATATTCGTCTTCACATAGGATATTGTTCCCGATCTTCCCCATTGCACCCGGATCGGGTCCGCCATGACCACTAACGAGGTAAAAGAGGCTCCCTTTTAACCGCTGATCAATTAACTTAATTCGTTCCGATTGTTTTCCTAAAAGCGGTTCTGATAAAACTTTTAAAGGGGAATTACTCCTGTTCACCTCCTGCGCGGTGAGGTTGCCACTGAGTGAAAAGGATAACTGAATTAATAATGTTAATGCAAACTTGCAGTTGGAATGCGTTAGGCGTATCAAAAATGGAATTATTTGGTCGAAAAAAGTTAAGCTATTCTTTGGGAAATAAAAAAAACCGCATTAATCCGCGTTGAGTAAAACCCCGAAGATACAGGATTTGAGTGCCTGACTGATCAAACTTCCAATGGCAGCGATGCTGCTCCCCGAAGGGATAAGGCCTGTTTTAGCGGTCAAAAGCGTTCTCAGTTAAATGGAAATGTTGAGTTTACCAATCATACGAATTAATACGGTAATATCGTTATGTAAAAGAACGTCTGCTTTAAATTATACGACTAAATTACACATGATTTTCCCATTTTGCAACAAATACAGGGTAAATTTTAATTTAATCAGATTTTTCATTGGTAAATATTGAGAATGAATGGTTTGGAAGAATATTACAAAAAAGATCATTTTTATTCGATTTTTATTGGTAAATATTTTGTCTAAGTGAAAATGATTCCTACATTTGCACCACCCAAAAACGAGGAGAGATGGGTGAGTGGCTGAAACCAGCAGTTTGCTAAACTGCCGCACGGGCGACCGTGTCGGGGGTTCGAATCCCCCTCTCTCCGCAGAGAGTTCTTGATCGTGTTAAGTTAAATTTGGTGATCAGATTACCGATCATTTAAGGAAACTAAAAATATCGTTTTTTGGTATTTCGGGGTGTAGTACAGTTTGGTAGTATGCCTGGTTTGGGACCAGGAGGTCGTCAGTTCGAGTCTGGCCACCCCGACAAAATTATAACCATTGCAAATCCAGTATTTGCAATGGTTATTTTTTTTGCCTGTATTTTTTGGCTTCCGAGCAACCTGGTTTTTTGCAAAAAAATATCCTGATCTATTCCTGTTTCATTCGGGATTCTAAATCGAACGTAATTGCGCCTATCGCGAAGAAATCATCTTGTTTTTGTTGTTTCCCAAGAAGTGTGATTTGACTATTGGCTTTCAGTCCTTGCAGATCAAAGAAATACCAATCAGGAAAACGGTTTGATCGGACCAGAGGAATCAGGCTGCTATCTCCTCCATCGGATGAAACCACTCGAACACTCAATCCCGGGCTGAAGAATTCATCCAAATTATCAATCATTATCCCTAATCTAAAAGTTTTAGGTACATTGTCTTTAAGAGTGATTTGAATGCTTTCTGTTTCTTTATTTGCCTTTAATCTGACTTTGCCAGCTCCTGTAATAAATTTAATTTCGGGAACTATTGGATCAGTTAACCACGAATCACCCAAAACAAAATGTTTCTCCCCTGAGATTTTCACCGATTTAACAAAGTCCGGCAATGATTTCAGAGAGTCATTTAAGAACTTAATGGCCCGAACATCGAACCGCTGGCAATTGATCAGCATGTAACCAGCAGTTCCGTAAATATTATCCCTGTCGCCATCGAGTGGCTTAAGGTTTTCGGTTGATCGCCAGGCCAGGCAATCTAAATGGGCGCCAACGTATTTTATGGAGCCGTTACCCTCCGGCTTAGCTGGTCGATTCTGTAACGGATTAGGATAGATTTTACCGGGTAACTCCCCAGTGGGTTGAGGAGTATATTCCGGCAGATGGCGTTTAAGCGAGCTCTCTTCTTTCCCCCTGTTAGATGTTGCATCCCGCATGGCATACCAAAAGATCGCATTGGAATATGAGACAGTTGAATCACGCAACCACGCTTCGACATTTACATTTAATGCCTTATTAAACGGAATTCCATCAAGGAGTCGGATTCGCGAAACAGTAGTGTAGCCGCTCCAATCAGCTTTTCCGCGGGCATCGCGTAAAGGGACCGAGATAAACGGAGAACTGAATTGATGGGCCATTCCCCAGGCATATCCATAATAGTCCTCCAAACCCGTACCGAGCTGGGATGGGAATTTCTCATTATCCTGATAAATTTTTTCGTCACCCTCACCCCACCAACCTTTGGAAAAGGCATGTATCGTGAGCACATCTCCGGCATATACCCCTTTCCCTTCAATCTTAATATAATTCCAGTCTATTGGAGATGTCGTTTTAATCGGGGCCTCTTCATGCCAGTTGGTATGAAAGTACATTGAACCTTCACCCCACGTATAGGGAGATGTGGAAATTCGCAGGTTCACAGATATGGGAGCGGAACCGTAATTTTGTAACTGGATGTATCCCGATTTCTGGTAGGGCATCACCCAGTTTGACTGTAAAACTCCTTCTTCGTTAACCATACTTGTCCAATTTCTAACCGGACGCAGGTAAACACCGCCTCCAAAAAATTCGGAAACCGGGCACCAACCAGTTTCTGCATTGTCGAATGAAAGCTTCAGAACAGTTGACCGAAGCATCTGCTTATTGGGCTGATTATCAAATTTAAGCTGAATAGCACGTACCGCATTACTACCAACAGGCAACTCCATTTTTAATACTTCACCGGGTTGTATTTTCTGCTTTGTGTCCTGATTATAATTCGGATCTTCGTGCGCTAAAAGCTTTTTAGCTGTTAGTGAGATCGTTGCTGACGAATTAGCAAACCCTTTCAGGCTAAATGATTCAATTTTAAACCGTTCATCATACTTGCGGTAATTAATGACATAATAAAATGGGTTATCATCAAGGGTAATTTTACATCGTTTTGAAAATGGTATCGGGAAGTACAAATCAGCTCCCATCTGTTTGGGATGACCAACCGGCAAGCTATATTGATAGGTTGAATCCCTTTCATCAGAGGATATAAAGGCAAAGGGCTCTTTAAAAAGTGATATTCCGCTGATCAGATCATGGTAATTTCCCTCTATTGTTGGCGTAGCAGAGCCGTCAATATAAATTCTGACTGTCCGGTTTTTATAGGTATTTTCCAATGGAATCCACCAGCGCACAATACAACCTGGCCCTTTTTCGTCCATGATCACATATTCATCTCTCCCGTTATTGATCTCTTTGCGGATAAAGTAGCCATAATCACCATTATTAAACCAGGTCTTTGGATCTTCGGGGCCGGTTTGGGTACGGTCCCAGCTACTGAGCTGTTTAAGGGTATAATCTGGAAATTTTGTGATCGATTCACGGTCTGTCATTTCAATCAGCAGGGATGATAGCGTTACTGTTCCAGAATCTTTGTTAGCATGCGGTTTATTTCTGCATCCTCCTTGAAATAAGATGATAAGGCAGAGTACACTGAATACAAGTATTTTCATTGATTTATTCATGATTCGCATAATGTTAAGGCAGTAAAAAACTATAATAATTCAAGAAGGTAATTTTTTCGTTCCATTTATTTCTGCGGCATTATCTCCATTTTATGATAATCCGAGGTAAAATGATATGTTCCTGATCCAACTTCAAATACATATTTATCTCGTTCTGATTTAAGAAATGAAATCTGGCTCACTTTCGAGACTGGTTTATTCCCTTCATAAATTGAGTTCAAACTGTCAGCTGAGATAAAAACAGATGCCGTTGTATTGACCGGAACAGTGATATCTAGAACGAATTTATCTTTTTCTCTTTTCCAACTGGTTGTAATTGTACCTTGAATTGAATGATATGAAGCTTTGACCCATTTCAGGTCACCTACAGGTTCTGGTTTGATTATTATTTTCTTAAATCCGGGAGACGCGGGGTCGGGTTGAATTCCGCTGAGTGACTGGTAGTACCAGGCCCCGATAGCACCAAAAGCTGGATGATCCCTTGAATGATCGACCTGTTTTATTGCATCCCAAACTTCCCAGAGTGTTGTTGCTCCGTTCCTAAGCATATAAAACCAGCCAGGTTGATCTTCCTGAGTGGCCAATTTAAAAGCCAGGTCGATATAACCTCGCTCTGTCAATAGTTTAAAGAGTAAAGGTGTTCCAATAAATCCTGTAGTGAAGTGATTATTATTCTTATTTACGATATTATTAATAAGCTGATTTTCAACAATTTTTTCTTTCCCTTCAGGTACCATTCCATAAAGCAAAGGAATTACCTGAGAAAGTTGACTTTCTGTATCATATTGCCCTGTTTCTGCATTAAAAAACGTTTTATTATACTTTTCAAGGATATTTTTGGCAAGGGCATTATATTTTTCTGCATCATCCTGTTTTTCAAGTGTTGTGGCAAGTGAACTCAGAAACCGTGCAAAATAAAAGTAAGCAGACGTTCCGATTTGATCTTTGGGGGTACCTTTGGCACCTGTAAAGCAGGCCGGTTCAATCCAATCACCCAGGTTGGCAATAAAAATGAGATCCTTCGATCTTGTTCCAATCCAATCGACATATAATTTCATGGCCTCATACCCCTCTTCGAGGTATCGGCGATCGCCATAATATTGATAAAGATTCCAGGGGACCATCAGCAAGGCACCTCCCCACCATGGATCAGAAAAAACGGGAACAACATCAGTGGGATTTTTTGCCGAAGTAGCCTCATTCCACCCGGGGTTTGGGACAATGGGGGGCACATGGCCATCTGACTCCCGTGCATCCATCATATCATGAAACCATTTGATGTAAAATGTTGCCATATCAAAATTACAGATCGCTTCCTCCATGGTTATCAGGCCGTCGCCCATCCACCCAATTTTCTCACGATGGGGACAATCAGTCGGAATGCTGTGAAGATTATTCAGTTGGGTGCGGATAATCAATTCCTGCACTTTATTGATATCCGGATTTGAACAGGAGAACGCTCCAGCCGGCAAAGGATCCGTATGAACCCATACTCCCTTTAAATCATCAAGACTCGGTTTGTGTTTCAACCCATTGACCTGGATATAACGAAACCCATGATAGGTAAAGCGCGGCTCAAGGATTTCCGATCCTTTACCACCTGAAATGAATTTATCGGTTTGATAATCGCCATAGGTCCACCAGGCATGCGGGCCATAAAGCACAGTACCCTCTGGGGTGAGTTGTTCGTTATAAAATAGACTTATTGTATCTCCTATTGCGGCGCTGAATTTAAACCTGGCCCATCCGGCCATATTCACACCGAGATCATAAACATAAACTCCCGGCGAAGGTTGTGTTAGCGCTATGGGAGATATCAATTCAGTCGCACGAATGGGTGGCATTTGTTGTGATACTAATTTGCCTTCCGGTGGAACGACCAATGCAGAAGCACTCCATCCGGAATCATTATATCCCGGCAGGTTCCATCCCGGTTTTTCAAGCCTGACATCGTAATTTTCACCGCCACGTATCGAATTAAAAATGATCGGTCCCGTAGAAACTTTCCAGGTCATATCGCTCGCAATCACGCTTTTTGTTCCGTCCGAATACTCAATATTCAGATTGAATACCAATTTTGGAGGGGCAACCCAGGGCGCCAGGTGAAATCCCCAAACATCGGGTGTGCCAGGGTCATACCATCCTCCACCCAGAATGATTCCTATGCAATTATTTCCGATTTTAAGATCAGGGGTCACATCATAAGTCGTATAAAGAACCTCTTTGGAGTAATTCGTAAAACCGGGATCCAGCAGGTGATCCCCGACTTTTTTACCGTTTATAGTTAATTCATAGTAACCTAATCCACAAATAAATGCAGTTGCCGAACGAATCGTTTTATTGATTTCTGATTCTTTCCGAAATAATAGCGCCTCATGTCCTTCCTCTTCGTACACCAGGTTTAATCCATCCGTTAAATTCCCGCTGCTCCATCCTCCCCCTTCTTCGCTGTCGAAGGCAATTACTGGCTTGTTTAGGGCTATATTATTACCATTCGAAAAAACCTGGAATTCTCCAAGACTGAAGTAAAAAGGACGAACTCCTTTGCCGCTGTTCCACAACCTGGTTGCTGTAAGACGGATATAACGCGATTGCTGTCCCGGACAGTTAATAATAATCGTATTCCTGCCAGGATTTTGAAAATCGGCACTCGTTTTATCTAGGATCGTGTTGTACTTAATAAATTCAGGATCATTGGAGACATCGACCCGAAACCGAACCGGAAATCCAAAACCATGATTACTGACAACTACCTGTCCGTCGGGATAATTCATTGGCAATGCAGGATGCAGAACGACGTTGTTAAATCCGGTAATTTCGCCCAAATCAACCTGAATCCATTTTACGCTATCCTGCGATTTCTCACCTTTGGAGCAAAATCCGTTTATTTTATCCCGTGGCCTGGCTATGCGCTTTTCTTCCCTGCCTATCCAGTTTCCCTGCCAATCTTCCCTTTTAAGTAACCCCATTCCCCATTTAGCTGATGTGCTCCATTTTGAAATTTTACCTGTTCCATCAAGAACCCTAACCTTCCAAAAATACATGGAATTGCATTTCAATTCCTGGCCATTATAGATCACGTGCGAGTTCTCATCCGACATTCTCAGACCACTGTTCCATATATTTCCTGAATCTTTTGCCAGAATTTCAGGACTTGAAGCAACCAGAACCTGATAAGCTGTTTGTTTCAGATTGCGACTATTTATCCTGGTAGTTTTAAATTGCCAGCTAAGAGATGGCTTCCCTATATCGATACCAATAGGATCAATATGATATTCACACTTTAGAGATACCGGGAAAATGGATTGGGAAAAGATTGGTTCTAAACTTCCAAGAATGATCACTAAAATGGCAAAGAGCTTTCCAAAGGCAATTTTACCAGCTTTGTTACACCTCTGAGAAATTACCTGAAAACGAAGAATTATAAGGTTGACCATTATTTTAAATTTGAACATTTTTACTTCAGACTAATCTTTCCATCAGCAGTTACCTCACCTGCTGATTCTTTTAATTCTTGTATAGTTAACCTAATAGGTGGGTTGTCATTAATAACTATATCACAACTCTTTTCTGGCACTCCTTCAATGCGCATACCAATAGTATACGACTCATTGAAAGGCACTTTCAATCCGGCAAGCAACGATATTAGCCGCACTTCTCCTGCAAGTATATTGTTAACTTCGACAACATTCTTACCGGTAACTTTCATCTGGTAAGGCCCACCCGGCTTCAAGGGGTCAAGCACCACCCTCCAGGTTTTATCATCCGGGGTGATGCATGTATGGTTTTGACCATCTATCTCAACCGTGATCCTTTCGTCCAAATCGGCCCACCCCCAGATAGTCAGTGAACAGCCTTGCTGGAGAACCATGTTGTCACTTATGATAGCCGGAAGGTGTACGTCGGCAAAAGCGGACCCGCAAAGAAGGTTGGCCAGTGAGATCAGTGAGAAAATTACAATCCTGTTCATACCATGAATCATTGTACGTTCCATATTTCAAGCCAGAATAACTTATTTCATTGCATTACATTTCATCTTCAATATTTGAGCTGATTTGCAGCCTTTATCCTTGCTGTATCAACTTTAATCAGCTGACGGTCATAAGTGACAAGACCATTGCATTCGACTTCCACGTCGGCCAACTGGGTATAAAGTCCCCCGCTAATACCGTTTGTTTCTATCATTCCGTGCAGGGTTTCCAACATGGTCACTAGCCTGCCCGTGAGTTCATCCGAGTTTTTCATTAACGGATAGCCGGCATCGGTAAACGGCTTTGAACCAACCAGAGATTTATTCCAGGAATGATTGGCGAAGAACAGGAAGGTACCTCCGTACTCGCCTGCCACTGCGGCACGCGCACTGTCGGGCATTGCTTTCACCTCCCATTGCCATTCATCGGACCTGGCCTGTGGCCAGGATTTTGTAGGGCCGGGAGCCGGACCTGGATATTGGTGTCCGTCAATGATATCGCCGACGCCAAAATTCTCGCATCCGCTGGCGCTGTTCACCAGCCGTGACGGGTCGAGCTCTCTGACCCACCGTGTAAGCCGTTTGGTAGCGTACTGCCCCCAGGTTTCATTGAAAACGGTCCAAACGATGACACTCGGATGGTTCATCAGCCCATTGATCATCCTCTGCATTTCAGTCTCAAACTGAGCGGCATCAGACGGTGAAGTGTAAATTTCGTTGGGCCCGAAACCAGCTGCGGGGAATTTAGGGATCATATCCTGCCAAACCAGCAGCCCCAGCCTATCGCACCAGTAATACCAGCGATCGGGCTCAACCTTGCCGTGCTTGCGCGAGGTATTGAACCCGAGCTTTTTCATAAGCTCTATGTCAGATCGGAGCGCTGCGTCGGTTGGGGCAGTATATAGTCCATCGGGCCAGTAACCCTGGTCGAGGAGCCCGCTTTGGAAAACAAACCGGTTGTTCAGCAGGATGCGGGTCACCCCTTTGGCATCCTTGCCTATGGAGATTTTGCGCATACCGAAATAGCCTGTTGTTTCGTCAACTTTTTTATCTCCTTTGAACAGGGTTACTTTCAGATCATAAAGAAATGGATCATCAGGCGTCCAGAGTTTGCAATTAGGAATGTTGAGGGACAGTTCCGTTCCGGGTTTACCGGTAACGCCGGCTATAACCAGGCCGTTGGCAGAGGCTTCTGCACTGACAGAGCACGAATCCGTCGAGAAATTAACTAACACTCTTAATCTCAATTTTTTATTATCAATATCCGGAACCGCCACATATTTCTCGATCCGTGTGGACGGAACAGGTTCCAGCCAAATTGATTTCCAGATCCCGCTTACCTGAGAATATTCTGTGCCATAAGGAACCGACCGCTGCTTTCCACTAGGTTGCCTAGGTGCCCGAACCGTATCGGTCCGTCCGAGGTCAGTTGGGTCCCAAACGCGTACAACTAGTTCCTGTTCGCTGCCAGGGTTTAATGCTTCCGTAATGTTAATACTAAATGGGTCGTACCCTCCCTTGTGCCCAGCCACCTTTTTACCATTTACAAATACATCTGACTGCCAGTCGACGGAACCGAAATGCAGCAATATATTCCGGTCACTCCACTCGCGGGGTACACTGAATGTGCGCCGGTACCAGAGTAGCTCATTGGGTTTCAGATTCTTCATGACGCCCGACAGTGCCGATTCCAATGGGAAGGGGACAAGTATTTTAGCCTGAAAGGTTGCTGGAGTTGCTGCTTCAGTACCCGTTATGGCATAATCCCATAATCCGTTGAGGCTCTGCCAATCAGGTCTTGCCATCTGGGGGCGCGGATATTCAGGAAGTGCATTATCCGGTGAAACCTCATGCGCCCAACGTGTCAGCAGTGGCCCGGCGGCAGGTTGCCATGGCTTATCGCCCCTATTTGGTGAACAGGACGTTAGTAAAACTATAGCGGAATAAATTATGATGTTCAGAAGTCGGTTTCTTGACATGGTGGGTAGGATTTAATTGGTAATAACACTGATCTCATCGAAAAAAGCCTCTTCATTGAACCATTGATTGTTTTTGCCTCCCGCTGGTATCTCAACCACGATAAGTATCGTTTTGCCTTTATATGCTGAAAGCTCGTAATCAAGAAGGTGCCAGTTTTTTACATCAGGTTTATCGCCCGGGTCGAGAATTTGCCGGTCCAGCCAGGCGGTCGAACGTCCATCAAAAATCCCCACACGGATCACGAAATCGTCCTCACCTTCCCAGCGTGGTCCCCTTGGCCCATAGGGATCACCGGAAACAACCAGGTGAAGGACCGGTTTATCTACGGCTGGGATTTTCACCTTCCTGAAAAGCAGACAGGGGGTCTCCAGACTTGCCGGGTGAACGGCAACGATGCCGTAGCGTCCTGGGTTCGGCTGGCCGATGTGCCCATTGTCGGCCGGCTTCCAAGTGATGGGATGGGGCTGGTCGATAAAGAAGGGATGCGTTCCGGGATAGGCACCGATAATCCTGATCCGTTTCATGTCCTTCTCTGAGGAGATTGGATTTACCGGGTTGGGATCGACATTCATGCTCCTGAAAGCATCCCTAATGGCAGGCTCAATGTCAGGCTCTGGGAACGTAAATACAGGCGAACGGGTATCTGGTGACAGGAGGTTTTCCGACCGTTCCGCCAATGGTGCCAATGGTTCGTGATCATACCCTTCGGGTGAGTTCATATACCAGTAGGTGACTGCGGCAAAATCGACCCAGCCCCCGTTCGAACCAATCTGTTTCCGCCAGTTTTGCGGCCAGGCAAACATCGTTTCATACTGCCAGTTTATGGTCCAGGAAAATGATTTTTCAAACCGGACCGGCATCTGGTCATGTATGCGAAAAATGGAAAGCTCTGCGGTATCGGCACCAGGCTGCAATCCTTTGTGAACTACGTGTGTGATTCCACCATGCCGACCGACCCAGGGTCTGACGAAACCGTGACTGAATGTAAATGCATCTTCGGTTCCCAGGTAGTTGAAAGCTTTCTCCTTTCCATCGACCGAAAAATAATTGTTCCCCTCCATCACCCAGCCCAGGTTTTCCGTGTAAAGCGGCGTACGCGTCGCAACACTCATCTGCCGGCCAAAAAAATGCCCGGTACCGGTGACTGAGAAAAACGTGACTTTTGTCTCGGGCTGGAGCCGGAAAGACTTGCGGGTGAAAGTTGCGTAGAAATATCCGAATTCTTTGTTCCAGGCTGGCAGCTTTTCCCATTCCACTCCGCTGTATCCGGCATAGTAAAGCTCGGTATCGTTCCGCAGCCGGATCTGAATTCTCTTTTTAAATGGCATGGGGATATAGCAGTTGTAAGCCTCCGGTACCTTTTCCAGGTAGGTTGATGAATAGTAAATACCTTTCCCCTGACCCCCGTCGCCGAAAAAATCTGCGGCCGGAACCTGCACCGCTGGTTTTAAGGCATCATCATAATAGATTTCAATAACAATGCCCCGGGGCAGTTCCTTCGATGCAGTCATGCTGAGCTGCGACATGTGCAGCATCCTGACGATACCAGGGCCCTTCAAATCGGCAATGGTTACGGTGGAATGCCCGAGCATGGGGGACAGACCCCTTTCTTCATCATAATACCACAATCCGCTCGAAAGACCCTGTTCATGTTTTTTTTTGATCAGGAAAGGTTCATCTGCCCCGGGATGGTCGCAGCCCGTGAAAGCGATCAAAACTATTGCCGCAAAGGCAAACATGATGCAACCTGATCTGATTGTTGATCTGTTCATTTTTTATAATTGTACCCAATGATGACTATTTCATGTTTACAACACCGCCCTGAATGTCCCTCCGAACCCGACTTCCAACTTAAGTTTGGCCAGCTCTTTTGCTGTTGCCCGAACAGCCTTCCCATCGTTTATAACCAGCTCGTAATTTCCATCGGCAATCCCTTCCAAACACATTTCCAGTGAAAAACTCTCCCTAAACGGCACTTTCAATCCGGCAAGCAACGATTTTAACCGGACATCGATTTTGTTGCCCTTAAGAGTGTAGCGTTCCACCGAAACGCCATCAATCCCCAAACCAATATTTTTTTCAAAATTGATATAGATGCCGTCTAATTGGCGTAAAACATGTGCGGCTGAAGCCAATCCACCCACTTCGCACCAACTTGGCC